>PXTV01000161.1 GCA_003022985.1 Bacteroidetes bacterium SW_11_45_7
AAGACCTCGCTGTTTTAACAGGTGGTACAGTGATCTCCGAGGAGCGCGGCTATACGCTTGAAAATGCTGATCTGTCCTATCTTGGCTCTGCTGAAAAGATCTCCATCGACAAGGATAACACGAAGGTGATCAACGGCAAAGGTAAGAAGAAGGACATCGAAGAGCGTACGAAGCAAATCAAGGCGCAAATCGAAGACACAACCTCCGATTACGACAAGGAAAAGCTCCAGGAGCGCTTGGCTAAGCTCGCTGGTGGCGTTGGTGTGCTTTATGTAGGTGCTTCTTCTGAAGTTGAAATGAAAGCGAAGAAGGACCGCGTTGATGACGCACTCCACGCCACAAGAGCAGCAGTTGAAGAAGGTGTTGTAGCTGGTGGCGGTGTGCCTTACATCCGCGCTCTGAAATCCATTGATAAGGTTGACGCACAAAGCGAAGACCAAAAAACTGGTGCTGAAATTGTCCGGAAGGCCATTTCCGAGCCGTTGAAGCAAATTGCTTACAACGCAGGCGATGAAGGTTCCATTGTTGTCCAAAAAGTGAGTGAAGGCAAAAACGATTATGGCTATAACGCCCATAACGGTGAATATGCCAACCTCATCAAAGCAGGCGTCATCGATCCAACCAAGGTGACACGCGTGGCGATTGAAAATGCCGCATCGATTGCCGGCATGTTGCTCACAACGGAATGCGTGGTTGTGGATGACCCTGAGGAGAAAGAAGAAGAAGGCGCTGGTGCCGGAGCAGGCGCTGGCGGAATGGGCGGAGGCATGCCCGGTATGATGTAAAGCGGGCTTCCGCCACCTACCATTCTTCAGTGAAATCTAAAAGCCGGTTCTGTCAAGAGCCGGCTTTTTTTATGGTGGCTGCCTTCATTTTTCTCATACCTTGTTCCAGGGCATGAGAGCCTTTCAGGATTTCCTTATTTTTGTCCGTGCGCAAACAATGCATAACCATGTCGCAAAGTGACTTTAATACAGATGAAGTGAGCCGGCTAATCCGCAACCGGAGAACCATCAAGCCCGAACAATACGATCAATCCAAAACAGTTGAGCGCTCCATTGTGGTGCAGATGCTGGAAAACGCGAACTGGGCACCCACGCACGGCATGACAGAACCCTGGCGGTTTACTGTCTTTGCCGGGGAGGGCTTGCGTCAACTTGCTGAATACCAAGCCGAGCAGTACAAAGAACTCACACCCTCGGAGAAATTCAAAGAGAAAAAATACGAGCAGCTGATAACAAGGCCCCTACATGCTTCTTATGTCATTGCGATTGGGATGAAACGTCAGGAGAGTGGTAAAATTCCAGAAGTGGAGGAAATAGAGGCTGTGGCGTGCGCTGTTGAGAACATGTACATCACTGCATCAGCCTACGGGGTTGGTACTTATTGGACAACCGGTGGCATTACGTACTATGAAGAGGTCAAGCCCTTTTTTAACCTTGGCAATGACGATCGCTTGCTTGGGTTTTTATATGTTGGTTACCCGAACATCGAATGGCCGGACAGTCAGCGTTATCCAATTGACGAGAAAGTGAGTTGGGTTGAGCAATAATAGGGAAGAACATGTAAAATAAGGGTGGAAAATGAAACAGGACAACTTACTTTGATACTGTTCAGTGGTAGCTCAGAGTCAGTTCCCGGAGCCACGACTTCATTCCCATAAACAGCCTGACTGATTATCACACAATAATATGCGCTCATTCACGGTTGCTCTCACTTCTTCTTGTCCTCCACACGCATCATCTCATCCATCATTTTGACAACCATTTCTTTGATACCACCACGATTGGGAATGGAGCCGGTAATGCCATAAAGCGCGGCTGAACGTCCT
Organism: Bacteroidetes bacterium SW_11_45_7; assembly: GCA_003022985.1. Lineage (GTDB taxonomy): Bacteria > Bacteroidota > Bacteroidia > Chitinophagales > SW-11-45-7 > SW-11-45-7. The sequence goes on from PXTV01000161.1 coordinate 1,832, forward strand.
GAGATATTGGCACCCCCTAACTTCTGTGCGTTGTTCATAAGCTTGCTGAATATTTTTTCCGGTAATACTCTGGAAAAGCCCTGAACCATCTTCACGGTAAGCCTTGATGACAGATTGGTCCAGTTCAGCTTTTTGGCCTTGGCAACAGCCTCTTGCAGATCGGCCAGAAACTTGTTGACCATCTTTTTATGGGGGCGGCTAATGGTCAGATGCAAACTATCGGGAAATTGCTGGCGATCCATATGCCAGCCCTTTTTGCTCATCTCATCACCTATGGCAAAGATGTCGTATTGATCAGAAGTGAGTCCCATGATACTCATATCCGGGTCACCGATGACATAAACACCATCAATAGCGTTAATGCCTTTTTGAAAGCGTTTTGTTGTGCGCATCACTTGTTTTGCTATGCGCGTGTATCCCTTCTCGCCAAGGTAATTGAGGACAGCCCAGGTGGCTGCAATAGAGCCGCCCGGTTTTGTGCCGGAAATTGTAGGGGAAGCATAAATGCCGCCCGGCCAGTCCGTGTATACAAAAAACTGGCTGCGCCTGATTCCCGGGTGCCGGTAAAGGATGACAGATGCACCTTTCGCTGAATAGCCGTATTTGTGGGCATCCATGGAGATGGAGGTGACACCTGGCACGTCAAAGCCAAAAGGGGGAAGCTCGTACCCTGCCTTCTCCACAAAGGGCAGCATAAACCCGCCAACACAAGCATCTACGTGCAAAAGCAAGTCGTTGTCCCGGGCTATCTTACCGAGTTCTGACAGGGGATCAATAACACCGTGAGGATAAGCAGGGGCTGAACCGACCATCAGGATGGTATTATCAGTAATGGCCTCCTGCATTTTTACCGGGTCTGCACGCTTATCCTCTTGTACTGGAATGTGGATGGGCTTGACGTTGAAATAATAGGCCGCCTTTTCAAAAGCAGGATGAGCAGTAACCGGTAGCACCATCTCCGGTTCTTGAATATCGGGATGTTTTGTTGTAAAGTATTCGCGAGCTGTTTTGACTGCCAGGAGGATGCTTTCCGTGCCTCCTGATGTCATATTGCCTACAACCTGGTCATCACCTTTCATGAGGCCGGCAGCCATGGAAACCACCTCGGTTTCCATTTTCCGCAAGCTTGGAAAAGCAGTGGGATTGACTTCTTCACCCGGATAAAAAACCAGACTAAAAGCACGGCCGTCCTGCCAGGGTACATCGTTTTCGCGAAATGTCTCCATTTCGCTGAATATTTCCTTTTTGGTTTTACCCTTTACGGGGATTGTTACTTTGGGTGCGGGCATGGGAATAGTTTAGTATTTGAGATGTAACCTCTGATGGTCAATGAACAAAGAAACCTTTTTCAATCAGCAAAGATATTGTTGAGGTTAACTGATTCCTTTCGAAAATACAAAGAGGGCCGTAAACCCTTTGGCAAAGGTCACGACCCTTTTTGGGACATCGAGGAAAGGTCTTTTGTTTACGCTACTTCTTTTCCGCGTTCAGAAGAACATGAATGGGTTGTCCCAAGATTTTGGCGCAAATGCTCGATAGCATTCAGGCGCATGACTTTATCAACCAGTTCCTCTGGCGGATAACCGTACCATAGCTCTTCGCGATAGCCGGTGCGGTTCAGGTATTCGACCAAGTCGCTATGCAACTCGGGGCATTTTGTGGCATCGTACAAGTGGTCAATATGGGTTATGGCCCCGTCAAAGTCGGAGCCAATGCCAATGATATCCCATGCGCTTTTGTCACCAACAGCTTCCACAATCCGGAACATGTTATCCAGCAATAACCTGGTGAACAGATCGCGTCTTTTCTTGAGATTGTGGATGCTCTTGGCTTCTTGTTGCACCTTGCCTCCGCCAATCACACCCTTATCGAACATCAAGCCGATCATCCCTCCTGAGCGATGAATGATACGGATTTCCTCATCGGAAACGTTTAAGCTCCAGTTATTGAAATAGCTGTTTCTTAGCTTTCTCATGGAGTCGATTTGCTGCACCGAATCGCTCATGGTCTCAAAACCGTTCACCCCTGTGTGGCTGCAAATAATAGGTATCTTGTCATGGGGATTGTTACGGTTGTACGCTTCAATCCATTCGTAGTATTCCTTGCGGGAATAAGGGCTCATGTGCTTGGTATCAATAAGGATGCGTTGCCCGTTGTGTGTGCCGAGTAGCTCCTCAAGGGCATGCCAGCCCAAATCCGTTATGCGCCTGTTGAGGCCCTTGTTTTGATTCACCAGGGCATTCACAGGGCTCTTGAAGCTTTTAGCGTGGCCTGTAAGTTGGTTCCAGAAGTGGTGTGCCAGATTGATGGTAAAGGGCGGGTGGTCCCAGCTTTTCATCTCAGCGATCCGCTCAGTGAGCATATCGCGCAGATCGTCTTCGGGCATATTCTGCGTAGATGGTTGCCCAATCCCTAAGGAATGC
>PXTV01000162.1 GCA_003022985.1 Bacteroidetes bacterium SW_11_45_7
ATAATCCCTACTTTTGGCTGACTCATGATATGACTTTTACCGTATCCTGAATGTATTTAGCATTGTCTTTAGCTGTAGCGAGATCTGACGCCACAACAGTTACGTGGCCCATTTTCCGGAAAGGGCGCGTCTTTTTCTTACCGTAGAGATGCACATGTGCGCCTTTCATCGCTAAAATCTTATCGATGCCATCGTACTTTGCCGGCCCTTCATGACCAACAGCACCCAGCAAATTCACCATAACGGCCGGCTGCACAATTGATGTATCGCCCAATGGCAAGTCGAGAATGGCGCGCAGGTGCTGTTCGAACTGAGAAGTTATATTTCCTTCAATCGTGTGATGCCCAGTGTTGTGCGGGCGTGGCGCCACTTCATTCACAAGAATATCGCCATCTTTTGTGAGGAACATTTCAACAGCCAATAAGCCAACAATTTGCATTTTTTCAGCCACATCGGTGGCTATCGATGCCGCTTTTTGAGCGGTATTGTTGTCAATTTGAGCAGGCGAATAGAGAAACTCCACGAGGTTGGCAGTGGAATTAAAATCCATCTCAACCGGTGGGAAAGTTATCGATGTCCCACTTGGCGTTCTTGCAACGATAACAGAAAGTTCAGTGGAAAAATCCACTTTCTTCTCGAGAACAGAAGGCACATCAAATGCTTTCCCTAAATCCTGCTCTGTATCGATAACCTGTACCCCCTGGCCATCATACCCTGCCCGCCTCGTTTTCTGGACAGCAGGGAGAAAAGAAGCATATTCCTTTGCTTGAGCTGCATTATCCAGGAGCACAAAATCCGATGCAGGGATGCCCTTATCCTGATAAAATTGCTTCTGGGCGCCCTTATCCTGGATCAATTCGAGCATATCAGGCGAAGGATAGACCTGCACCCCTTGGGAGACAAGATATTTGAGTGCATCGGTGTTGACGTGCTCAATCTCGATGGTAAGGATATCCTTATCCCTGCCGAAATTGACAACTTGCTGGTATTCCTGAAAATTGCCTTTGACAAAGGACGAAGCAAGCTGATGACAGGGCGCTTCAGGATTCGGGTCCATACAGGCTATATCCAGGTCGAAATCAATCGATGATTGCAGCATCATACGGCCCAGCTGGCCACCACCAAGAATGCCGATCTTAACTTGCTGCTCAAAAGGGTTTGTCATAAAGGATCTCTTGCTCTATCGCTTATTATCAAAATTAAAAAAAGCCGCCCGTCTTTTCAGAGGGGCGGCTCAAATTCCTTATTCATATCTTCTGTAACTTATCCGGAACCTATAACCAACTTTCTTGTAAGCGAGTGCTGCCCATCAGTAAGCTGTACAATATAGAATCCCGTACTCAACTTCTTTTGCTTAAAGGTAATGTTGTTTTGGCCCGGAGATAGTTTGATGGATTTGTTACGAAGCTGCTTTCCTAACAAGTTATGGACTTGTAAATTGTAAGTGCCTGCCGAACGGCTATGAACACTCATGGTTGTTGACCCTGTGAAGGGGTTTGGCGCAATGGCAAAATGGGCCAATGTTGGCTCATCCGCTATTCCTGTTGCAATGCTTCCATCCGGTGGGCCATCACAAGCTGTTTGGCCGGCCTTATTGGTATCAAGAACCGGGCAATTATCACCCTGATCCGCTTTGACCTGAAGATCATATCTGATACCTAATGCGCGGACAACAGTATCAATTTCCACCGAAAGTTTCTCAACCTTGGCTGTCACATTAAATTTTAACCGGTACTGGCCTACTGAGTCATCTGTGGCGCCACTGATTTCAATACATCCCACTTCATTTTCCTGGAACCGATCCGGGTTTGGTGAGTTGGATTTATTTGTTGACCAGTCGAGCCCACAAGGTAAGTTCTCAATAGACCTGAAGTCAATATAATCAACTGTAACCGTTTGCCCTTGTATGGTCACTTGATCAAAATTCTTGAAATTGATGTTTGCCGGATCAAAGCCGGGGCTCCCCAGTGAACCTTGCGGTGTGCAACTACGATTTTGCGTTTGTGCCAAAGAAATAAATCCTATGCAAATAGCAGTTATAAGCAACATTCTTGTCATCATCATAATACCATTTCAACTTTTGACAATTCTCAGCTCTCTTTTTGTTCCAATCTGGTCGTGGCAAATGTAAGCAATCAGGACAAAAAAAGCCGCCTATAGGTAAAGAACCAAACAGGCGGCTTCAAGTCATTTATGATTCAACTGATGTTAGTTGCTCCCGATGACCACTCTTTTACTGATCGTTTGGTCAGCTTCCTGGCTTGTTAAATTCATAAGGTAAATACCTGAACTCAACTCGCCACGTTCCAGCTCGAATTTGTTCTCACCGTGGCGGAGGTCAAGTGACCTGTCACGGACCTCTTCACCGAGCATGTTGTGGAGGGTCAATTCATACTCAGCAGGGTCTTCTGTGTAAACGGTTACTTGAGACGATTGTGAGAAAGGATTGGGACTGACAGATGAGGTGAGATTTCCACCCTGACTTGAAGATGTCTCACGAATGCCGGTATAAACGGAATCACATGGGTCACCTTGATCACGCACTTTCAGGTAATAACTGAAATCAGCGTTGGCTCCAAATTGCTCGGCAAGCTCATTTGCTTCCCCACTAAATTCACCGAGACCCTCTATCCAGATGGTTACCCAAATGCCAAGCTGATAATTGCCAGACAATTCATTGGTAGTACCACTTAAAGAGACGCACCCCGTTTCGCCAGGCCCCCAAGTATTTACTGGTGTACCGTTTGACGTTTCATAGGTAATTCCATCAGGCGGCCCGGAATAATCAGCAATATCATCTAATGTGTCGCTGGGAGCGATTACGCTAATACTGTCAAGACGAAGGGAATCAATGTTATTTCCATCTACATCACTTAAGTTTTCAATTTCAATAACTTCACTATAGGAAGTATTCTTATAGATACAATTGAGCTTCGTCCAATCAGGTGACAAACCTGCTTCACCTGTTGGTTGTGGGGGATTACACGGCTGTTGCGCATTGACATTGAAAACTCCCACGAACGAAAGAATGGCAATGAATGTTAATGTGATAGATGTTACCCGTTTCATAAAATTAAGTTTTAATTGTAAAATAAAATATTGTTGCAGCGTCAAAAATAATTGAATTTCACAGAATGCAAAAATCAATCTTTCATGATAGAGTGAGCTGCTTCAAAAACACTCCAATAAGTATTGACCTTGTTTGAATGGAAAATAGAATGAGGAGCCACGAGAAATGAACTATCACGATCAATCCAAAATTCACCTATCCAAACCAAGAGTTATCCGAAGGGATAAGACCAAACGGAACAAGAATTTCTACTACTGAATAGAAGCCCTACCGAAAGATTACTTTTCGCTTAAGATGATACTCATCTCCTCTAATTGTTAAGAGATAAACACCGGCAGGTTCATCAGCAAAATTGAACGTCTTTGACCACTTATTGCCTATTTGCTTCACTTGCTCCCGATAAATTTCCCTGCCCGTTACATCCTGAAGTGAGATTACCATTTCATTCCATTGACTCCTGTTTAATGCCACTGTGAACCGGCCTTCATTAGGATTAGGATAGACATTTAAGGAAGCATTGCTCATGTTAGAAGGGACGTTTGTGAACTCAACATAAAAGGAATCCGATTGGGTTTGGCATTGCTCATTACTTAATGCCAGCGTGTAAGATCCTTCCTCAGGAGGCTCAAATGTTGTTGAATTGGCACCTGGAATTGGTGAACCGTCCAAATACCATTGAATAGCAAAGCTACCGGCATTTGTTGCTATGAGCTCGCCATTGGCATAATAGAATGCAGGATCTTTTGGCGGTGTTTGAAGGAACGTAACACTTGTATCTTCACTGAAGGTCGTACAGCCGTTAGAATCGGTCACACGCACCTTATAGTTACCTGACTGTGTAACTTGCAGTGCCGTATCATTGGCGCCAGGTATTGCTGTAGAATCGCGGTACCATTTGGAAAAGAGATAATTGGTGGCAGGATAGGAAAGTTGCAAAGAATCCCCTTGGCAAAGTGAATCGGATGATTGACGGAGAGCCGGTGGCTCCGGATTGTCATAAACATTTATTGGTAATGTATCCTTAACAACTGTATTCGGAATGGTATCAAATGTGATGGTACCACTGGCGCCTCCCGATGACCAAAGACCAGGCGTGCCCATCGAATAGTTGTTGATATAGATCTGGTCAGCAGCCAGTGAATCGTCAGTGCCATTACACCAGGTAGGATCTTGATCCCATATTTCCACTTTGAACTGCGTCTTTCCCATCGGAACCTTAAGATCACCGGGTGAAAAGGTCCAGGTAGTTGAGGTTGTATTATCCACTACCGGGCTTACAAAACCGAGTTCAGGGATCTTAATGTAAAGATCAGGATCGCCAACCGTTGTCAATTCCCCACAAGAACCTTGTGCATAATTTCCCGGCACATCATTAATCACGAACTCAGTAATCGTGTATTCAAATATTGTTGTTGTTAATTGAGCAAAATGATCACCTGTAGTATCAAAAACTTGTAGAGGCGGCTCTTTAGCAGAGGACGTGTTTCCGTTGCTGAACGTCCACTGCCACATGGTAGGATTTGGGTCACCATCGACAAGGGCCTCAAAATTGAGAGCAAGGGAGTCATCACATGTGGAAGTAAAAGGTGGATCGTATGAAAAGCTGGATACACCGTCAGACGTATCCGGTAACACTTCCAATAACACCGTGTAATTTGTGTCAATTGTTCGGTTAACATCGCCAACAGGAGTATTCTTGGCTGTTATATCCATTTGGAAGAAGAATTTGACTTCATAACTTCCGGGGGTCACAGGCGTGCCACAAACTTGCAAACAGCCCAAGGTATCACCCTGAGGTGGTTTTAACACGTAGCCGGTCCCCGGGTCTGTAAATTGATAGGGCACGTAAAAAGTCAGGGAATCGACATAATAATTCCCCGCCATTGCAGTATCAAGAATCGTATCGCAAACACCACCACGCCCATATCCTAAATCGGCAGGGCAACTAGAATCAACGCTACAAGTGCTCTGGCATTTTGAGCATTGGGCATCAGCCTGAACGAAGCCAAGCGTTAACAAGACGCTTAGAAATAGAACAACAACTCTCATGTATTGAAATTGTGATCGTTTAACAAGATAATTTGCAATAATCAGATAAAATTACTCACGAAATTTGTTCAAATAACGCTAATGAATCACAATTCTACGGGTTGTCAAGACCACTTAAGCAAAACTCACTTATTCGCATAATGCTTCATAGAGGTTATTGAAGCACAATACGTTCAGTCTGTACATGATCTGCATTCCGGATTTGCAAAAGATACATCCCTTCTGCTAAACCGGCCATATCCAAACGGAGTTGAGCCTCGCCTTTTGGCAAAGATCTCTCTTTGATTGTCCGGCCTCTTACATCGCGAAGCAGGAATTCTGTTTGTTTATCAGCTAAGCTGCCGGGAAGAGAAATCGTGACATCCCCTCTGGTAGGATTGGGATAGATGTTGATATTATAGCTGGTTTTGGGCTTAGCAATACCTGTGGAAGTATCGATCTGGATGAAGTTTGTATCGGAGAATGCATTACAACCTCTTTTATAATATTCCAACTGATAAACACCACTTGCGTTGGGCTCGAATTGATAAGCTGTATCACTGAGGCCACTTAAGGTATCACCATCCAGATACCACCTTACGTGCCAGTTCTCGTGGTTGGTAGCGTTGATCTTCCTATTGCCGTTATTATTGTACAGGAAATAAGGAGTGGGTGGTTGGCCTTCCACCATTATAAAACGGGTCACGGACTCGTTCCGGCAGCCGTTTGAATCCCTAACAACAGCATGATAAAGGCCTGTATCAGCT
>PXTV01000163.1:0-8782 GCA_003022985.1 Bacteroidetes bacterium SW_11_45_7
GATGTCTTCGATCGTATTCGCTTCGGAAAGGGTAGCGCCTGTACAGGTCATGTCACCTATTGTGCGGAAGCGCACGGTCATTTCCTTAGGCACTTCTTCTTCTTTAAGATTGATATAGTCGGAATGAGCGAGAATGATGCCATCGCGCTCAATGCATTGGCGTTGATGGGAGAAATACAAGGAGGGAAGTTGTACTTCTTCCATCATCAGATACTGCCAAATATCGAGCTCGGTCCAGTTGCTCAATGGGAACACGCGGAAGTGTTCGCCCATTTCGCGGCGCGTATTGAATAAACTCCACAACTCCGGGCGCTGGTTTTTGGGATCCCACTGGCCAAATTCATCACGGTGGGAGAAAAAGCGCTCTTTGGCGCGGGCTTTTTCCTCGTCTCTTCTGGCACCTCCCAAAGCAGCGTCAAAGCCATGTTCTTCAAGCGTATCGAGCAGGGTAGTTGTTTGCAGTGAATTTCTGCTTGCATGAACACCTTTTTCTTCTTTCACGCGCCCTTTATCGATCGATTCCTGAACAGACCCCACGATCAGCTTGATTCCCAGCTTATCGATGAGGTTATCGCGGAATTCGATCGTTTCGGGAAAGTTGTGGCCGGTATCAATGTGCATCAAAGGCATGGGAATCCTGGCCGGATAAAAGGCTTTCCTTGCCAGATGCGTCATCACCAATGAATCCTTACCACCCGAAAACATGAGGACGGGCTTTTCGAATTGAGCCGCGACTTCCCGGATCACGTAAATCGATTCCGATTCCAGCTCGCGCAGGTGGTTTAAATTGTAATCGATCATCTCCATCAATCTTTCATTCTATATTTTCAATTTGCTACGAAATCAAGTGAAAGGGATTCATTCCTCTCAATCAAGTCACAAAATTCGAATTTTTCTCTTTATTGCACACATTTTTGAGTTTGCCACCAAGACACTCCCGATGATTTCCATCGGGAGTGGCGATATAACTAATGGCTTTGTGGCTCAAACGCCACTTTCTCTAACGTAAACGTTAGCACCTTTTCCAATGATTCCTCGAGCGATAACTGATGGGTATCTACTTGTAATGCGGGATTCTCGGGCGCTTCGAATGGCGCATCAATGCCGGTAAAGTTTTTGATCTCTCCGCTTCGCGCTTTTTGATAAAGCCCTTTGACGTCCCGTTCTTCGCAAACCTCCAGCGGGCAATTCACAAAAATCTCAAAGAAATCATCCTCACCGATGATCTGCCTGGCCTGGTCCCGCATGGCAATGGATGGGCTCACAAAGCAGTTGATGGTAATCACGCCACAGTTCAGAAAAAGCTTTGATACTTCAGCGATCCTGCGAATATTTTCAGTCCGGTCCTCTTCCGAAAACCCGAGATTGTTGTTGATGCCGGTTCGTACATTATCCCCGTCCAGAATTTGAGGGAAATAGCCCTGCTGATAAAGATTTTGCTCCAATCCTTTGGCAATTGTACTTTTCCCGGAACCCGAAAGGCCGGTAAACCAAAAGACGCGGGCTCTCTGCTTCAGCAGTTTCTCTTTGTCAGCCCTGGCCAAGAGCTGATCAAAAATGGGGTGAATGTGCGTGTCTTGCTGGCTCATAATGACTTGCAAAGGTAAGCCCAATTTCATTAAAAGAACAGAGGCAATCTTCTCGTCTGCCAATAAACAGAAATAGGTGTCAATTCCTTTGAGTCAATCAATGGTAGTACAGTAAACTTATGCCACCGATCAAGTCTTTTCTTCCACCGTATCTATCAGCATGTAAAATAAGCACACGATGCTGTTTACAATCGTGCCTTCAACAGGAGGCATTACATGGTAAATGGAGCCATGTGTAGGATGCTCTTGCCAGAACTGACGAGGATTGTCAAGTTGGCTAAACACGAACCAAGTGTTGTCGCATGTGGCAAATGCAAACCTGGCAAAGTGGCAAGTGCTTAACCCAATAGCTGTAAGCAAGATCATACCTGCCAAAAGATACAGTTCGCTCCGCTGCCAAAAGGGTCCCGGCTGATTTTCTGTATTAACTCCGCCAATCCACATCCCACACAACAAAAGCGCACTTCCCAGAACGTCCATCAGGATATCGTTGAAATCAAAATAGATGATGTTCTCAGGGAAAAGAATCATGTATTGATACCACTCATCGAGGATCATGACGGGGAGCCCCATGATGATGGCCGCGCCAAAGCGTCTGGTAAAAGGATACAACAAGAAGGCAAGGCCTGCAAATTGGAGCGAATGGATGATCTCGATGTTCAGCTCGAACAGGAACTGGTAGTGGATCAACATCAAGGTCATAGTAATAAAGAAGTATATCAATTTGCTCGTCCGCAGGAAAGGATGTCTCTGAACTTGCCAAACAAGGAACCCGATAAAAGCTAACCCCAGGACAATACTAACAGAGCCCACTATAAGATTGTAAAGCGGCCTGCCAAGGGCCAACATGATGTCCACCGATAGCTTAACAAATGTGCCGTGAAGAAAAAGCAGAAAACCTGTATAAAGAAGGACAAGCCCTGCATTGATCAGCCGGTGTTGCTCGAGCCAATCGATGATCCGGTTAAGCAGATCGTTTTTTGTAGGCGTTTGAAGCATAGCAGTAACAAACTAAGTGATGGCGGCTGTGATACAGTATTTATGACCAAGTACCGATTTAGGCACCAATCTTTTGTCTTTATTCTTCAATGGCTCATTTTCCGAATCCCTTCTACCAACCGATCCAGCTCATCTGTTGTATTGTAAATATGCGGACTGATGCGAATGCCTTGCACATCTTCCCAGTCGATTTGCCCGGTTCTCACCTTTTGTCTTGAGTGAAGATGTTGTTGAAGAGCTTCCGGTGACTGGCCGTCAATGGCAATGGTGGCCATACCACAGCTATAATCGGGATCGTGAAATTTCAAACTTCCGAATGTCATCACTCTTAGGATCATAGGATGATAGCAAGGGCCAAAGCTTAGCGATCTTATCGTTTTTAACAGCCAACATACCTGTACCAAAGGGAGCACACATCCATTTATGCAATGACGCAGCGTAATAATCGCATCCAATAGCTGCAAAGGAATGGGCAAAGTGGCCCAAAGCATGGGCTGCATCCACAATCACTTCGCAGCCCTTTTCATGAGCCATTTCCGTGATCTTCTTAGCGGGTAATATCTGCCCTGTCCAGTTGATCATGTGCGTAATGTGGACCACCTTCGTCCTCGCAGTGATGGCATTGGCGAACTTTTGGACAATCGCTTCCTCATCCTCTACCAGCATTTGTAGTGCGACTGGATTCAATTTGATGCCGTCCCGTTTTTGCCGCTGGCGCCATGCATTGAGCATATAAGGGTAATCGTAGTTACTGACTACCACCTCATCCCCCCGCTCCAAAGGCAAACCAAAAATGATGGTGTTAAGGCCCTCCGTGGCATTCCGGTTGATAGCAACTTCCTCAGGGTTACTACCGATCTCCTCCGCCAAAGAGGCTCTTAGCGCATCCCTTTGCTCTTCCAGCTTCATCTGGTAGTAATAGCTGGGCTGCCTATTGGCCTGCCGATAGTTCTCGATCAGCGCATTCTGCACGGGCTTGGGTTGCGGGCTTACAGCTCCATTATTAAGATTGATCAGCTGATCATCTTGAGAGAACTGCTTACGAATGGTTTGCCAAAACTGTTCGTCTTGAGCTATCTCGGGTGGCTTGTAAGACCGAACCCTTTGCCATTCAGCCACTTGTTCAGCAGCCTCTACGGGCTCCAGCCAATCGATAAACGATAGCCCGGCTATCCCCCACCCTGATTGTTTCAAGAATTGCTTCCGATCGATTTTTCGCATAACCCGATCAATTTACAATGGCATGGGGAGTTTTGCAATCCCGATCTATCCAACACATCCTTCGGCATCAAAAATCAATAGCATTCTTGCTGATAGCTATCGTGAACAGCAATCCATTTCTCATGCTTTCTGGAAACTCAAACCGGTCGGACGGCTGAACTTGAATATTTTGGGATCAACGTACCTAAGTATACCTGTCGCCTCTTGCCTGAGGCGGGATTGGTTCAACCCGTCAGGTCTTTGATATACGCTATAGGTACGCATTTTTGCGATGAACCATATTTTGATTATTGGTTCGGCACATTGGAAAAAGCCGTCCAACCGGTAGTTTTATTGGAGATGGAACCCCTTAACGCCTTGTTCTAAAAATCGTATCATCAAAGATAAGCTTGGCGGCTGCTTTTTTATCAAACAAACGTTTGGTAAATTTGTGAAACAGGAGGTGCCTATGCCCACGCAAAAGATCAGCAGGGAATTCATTATTAATCAGGCCATTAAAATCTTCAAAAGGAAGAGTTATCACAATACAACAATGGCCGATATAGCTGACGCATGTGGCGTATTGAAGGGCAGTATCTACCACTATTTTCAGAGTAAAGAAGTGCTGATGAAAGCCGTCATTGAGCACGTGCATCAATACTTCAAGGACAATGTGTTCATTCATGCACAAAACGGCAAACTTGGGGCCAGCCAAAAGATGGAGCAATTAGTCGACATGGCTGAAAACCTGTTTTTCGGGCCTGAAGGAGGTGACATCCTGGGAAATGTGGGCATTGAAACAGCCCATGTCATACCGGAATTCAGGGAACCGATCCGCCAGTTTTTTACCGATTACATGAGCGCTTTGGAAACGATTTTCAAAGAAAAATACCCCGGGGAAATGGCTAAGGAACTGGCTGTGCAATCGATTTCAGAGGTGGAAGGCGCCCTCATGTTAAGCCGTATATTTGGTGACAGGCAGTACTTTATCGATGCCAACAGGCGGTTGATCGAGAAATTGAATTAACATAAACTCCATCATGGGCATGTTCAGCCATTCATGATGATTGAGAAACGATAACAAAAGAAATAGCAACATTTATTTTGAACAAACGTTTGGTAAAAAGTCATTCTTCTTTATATTTGTTACATACATTCAAATCATTCACTTCGATAGAATAGAAACAATCAATTCTTCACCCCGAATTCATAAAAAACTGAGACTATGGAAACCGTAGCTGAACCCATAACAACCCAACAAACCATCACTGCTAACAAACGGAAAATCAAAAAAGTGGCGGTTCTCGGCTCTGGCGTGATGGGCTCGCGCATAGCCTGCCATTTTGCCAACATCGGTGTTGAAGTGTTCCTATTGGATATTGTGCCCAAAGAGCTTACGGAAAAAGAAGAAGCACAAGGGCTCACGCTGGAAGATAAGAGCGTGCGCAACCGCATTGTCAACGATGCCCTTCAAAAAGCGCTTAAAGACAATCCATCTCCTATTTACGACAAAAAACTCGCTAGCCGCATTCAAACGGGCAACTTCACTGACGATATGAGCAAGATTGGCGATGCGGATTGGGTTCTGGAAGCGATCGTTGAGAACGAGGATATCAAGAAAAAAGTATTTGGTGATGTTGAAGAGCGCAGGAAAGAGGGCGCCATCGTTTCCACGAATACCTCAAGTATTCCCATCCACAAGTTATTGGAAGGTCGCAGTGAGGATTTCCAAAAGCATTTTCTCGGTACTCACTTTTTCAATCCCCCTCGTTACCTCCGCCTTCTGGAAATAATTCCCACCGAAAAGACCGATCCGGAAGTAGTGAACTTCCTCAGTGATTACGGCACCACTTTCCTGGGCAAAGCAAGTGTTACCTGTAAAGATACAACAGCGTTTATCGCCAACCGCATAGGCGTTTTCGGTATTATGTACATCTTCCACCTCATGGAAGAAATGGAAATGACCGTGGAAGAAATCGATGCTCTTACAGGCCCCGTTATCGGCCGGCCCAAATCAGCTACGTTCAGAACATGCGACCTGGTTGGTATTGATACGCTGGTGAATGTTGCCAACATTGTCTATGAAAACTCACCGGATGATGAAAAACGGGATCTTTTCAAAATACCGGATTATGTGAATAAGCTCGTGGAAAACGGCTGGTTGGGAGATAAATCCGGTCAGGGTTTTTACAAGAAATCCCGCGATGAAGAGGGGAATCGCGTTATCCTGGCGCTGGACATCAATACGATGGACTACAAGGCCAAACAAAAAGTGAAGTTCGGTTCGGTTGAGAACGCCAAGAATGCCGATCAGCTCGAGGAGCAAATCAGGATTGTCCACAATGGCGAAGATAGGGGGGCCGAGTTTATGCGTAAGCTGACGTATGGATCACTGCAATACGTTTCGAATCGCGTGCCCGAGATCGCTGATGAGCTGTACAAAGTGGATGACGCCCTCAATGCCGGCTTTGGCTGGAAACTCGGCCCATTTGCCACCTGGGACGCTTTAGGCGTGAAAGAGACCGTCAAGAAAATGGAAGAATACGGCATGCAGCCTGCCCAGTGGGTTTACGACATGCTGGACAAAGGTTTTGACAGCTTCTTTAAAATAGAGGATGGCATCAAAAAGTACTACGACCTTGAAACCAAAGGTTATAAAGAGGTGCCCGGTCAAGAGGGCTTCATTATTCTTGAAAATTACAGAAAGAACAAGCCCGTCTGGCAAAACGAGGGCGCCACCCTTCACGACATAGGTGATGGCGTGCTGAACCTGGAGTTCCACACTAAAATGAATGCGATTGGCAGCGAAGTGCTTGAAGGGATCAACAAATCCATTGAAATTGCCGAGAATGGATATAATGGCCTTGTGATCAGTAATGAAGGCGATAACTTCTCCGTAGGCGCCAACGTGGGCATGATGTTCATGCTGGCTGTTGAGCAGGAATTCGATGAGCTGGAATTTGCTGTAAGGAGGTTCCAGGATTCGATGATGCGCATCCGGTACTCGGCCGTGCCGGTAGTGGTTGCGCCCCACTCCATGACGTTGGGCGGTGGATGTGAAACGACCATGCATTCTGACATGGCAACACCGGCTGCTGAAACCTATATCGGTCTTGTAGAAGTTGGTACCGGCCTAATACCTGCTGGCGGTGGTACAAGGCATTAAAGTGCTGCGCGAAGGGCGCGATAAAGTGGTGATCAATCAATACAAGAAAATTTACGAAGGCAAGAAGGCAGTGCTCGATTTGGCCGATTCCGGTTACACGCAGCCCATCAAGCGCGATGATATCCTGGTGCTGGGCAGGACAGGTCTCGGAGGCTTATTAGCCGGCTCGTATTCCTTCAACCTGGGTAACTATGCAACTGATCACGATCGCCTGATTGCTGACAAACTGGCCTATGTGATGTGTGGCGGTGATCTATCGGCACCTACGAAGGTTTCCGAACAGTATCTGCTCGATCTCGAGCGCGAAACATTCCTCTCCCTCTTAGGTGAGAAGAAAACACTTGAGCGCATTGAGAGCGTGTTGAATACAGGGAAGCCGAAGAGGAATTAGTTGGATAGTACTGAGTATTAAGTACATAGTATTTAGTAGTTAGATGTTAGACTATAGATAGTAGCCTTTAGTAATCGAAGAACAATGCATTCTTATAAGGAATTAAAAATATGGAAGCATAGCATGGAATTGGTCAAAAGTGTCTATAAACTGACCAAACAATTCCCAAAGTCAGAGCTCTATAACTTGGTAGCACAGATTAATCGATCTGCAGTTTCTATTCCATCTAACATAGCTGAAGGGGCGGGACGTGATTCAAACAAAGATTTTTTAAATTTTTTGAGTTATGCACAAGGTTCAGCTTATGAATTAAACACGCAATTACTCTTATCAAAAGATTTGGGTTTTATAAATGAATCCGATTTTTCAGAGATAGAACAGTATCTTCTGGAAATTCAGAAGATGAATTTTTCATTTCAGAAAAAACTAAAATCTAATCTCTAACAATCTATTATCTAAAATCTAATGCAAAACGACTAAAATTTTCAAACCATGCAAGAAGCATATATCGTAGCAGGATACCGCACACCGGTTGGCAAAGCAAACAAAGGGGGCTTCCGCTTTACAAGGCCCGATGATCTGGCCGTGGAAACGATCCAGAAAGTTGTTGGCTCCGTGCCCAACCTCGATCCGAATCAAGTGGATGACTTGATTGTAGGCAACGCAGTGCCTGAAGCCGAGCAAGGGCTCCAAATGGGCCGGATGATCTCTGTCCGTGCCTTTCCCAAGCACGTCTCAGGCGTCACCGTTAACCGTTATTGCGGTTCGGGCGTAGAAACCATCGCCATGGCCACGGCTAAAATCCGGGCCGGCATGGCCGAGTGCATTGTAGCTGGCGGAGCTGAATCGATGTCCCTCGTACCAACTGTTGGCTGGCGCACTGTCCCCAATTACCAGGTTGCCCGGGAACACCCGGATTACTACATCGGGATGGGGCTAACTGCAGAGGAAGTAGGACAGCAATACGGCATATCCAGGGAACAGCAGGATGAATTCGCCTATAACTCCCATCAAAAGGCAATTAATGCCATTGAAAAAGGGCGCTTCAAGGACGAAATCCTGCCCATTGATGTCGAGGAGGTTTATGTTGAAGACGGGAAGAAAAAATCCCGCACTTTCACTGTTGATACAGATGAAGGACCAAGAAAAGATACCGATCCCAAAAAACTTGCCAAGCTCAAGCCCGTTTTCAAACAGGACGGTACCGTAACGGCCGGTAATGCATCCCAAACTTCCGATGGGGCTGCCTTTACGGTTGTCATGTCGGAAAAGATGGTGAAGGAATTAAACGTTGAGCCCATTGCCCGCATGATAACGAGCAAGTCCGTTGGTGTTGAACCACGTTACATGGGCATTGGACCGGTTGAGGCCATTCCCGGGGCCCTGGATTCAGCAGGTATGAAGCTGAAGGATATCGAGCAGATCGAACTGAACGAG
>PXTV01000163.1:8896-11071 GCA_003022985.1 Bacteroidetes bacterium SW_11_45_7
CGGTATTTACGAAAGATTGAACTAATCAAAATTACGTGTAACGTTTAAGGTTGAATGTTTACAATAAACAGATTGCACCTGCATGATGCTACATCACAACCTTGAACACATCAACTTTCAAACATCAAACTTCATTTCTTCCATATTTTTCATCACTAAATCCAATCACCATGTCAGAAGATACCAAAACCCAGAAGAAGCAAGTCCTTAAAGGAGGCGAATACCTTGTCAAGGGCTCCTTTGCTGACGATATCTTTACGCCTGAAGATTTCACGGAAGAACAGCACATGATCGCAGACATGTGCCATGACTTCATCAAGAATCATATCGATCCGAACCTCGACCGTATCGACAATCACGAAGAGGGCCTTGTTCCCGGATTAATCGATCAAGCGGGTGAACTGGGCATGTTGGGCATGGCTCTGCCTGAAAAATACGGTGGTTCGGATCAGGATTTTAACACTAACTCCGTAATGACGGAAGTGATGGGTGGCGCCCATTCCTTTTCCGTATCACTTTATGCTCACATCGGCATTGGCACGCTACCCTTATTTTACTACGGTACAGAAGAACAAAAGAAGAATTATCTGCCCAAACTGGCCACCGGTGAGTACAAGGCCGCCTATTGCCTGACCGAGCCCGGCTCAGGTTCGGATGCTTTAGCTGCCAAGACAAGAGCCGACCTGTCAGAAGATGGCGAGCACTACATTATCAACGGCCAGAAAATGTGGATCACCAATGGCGGCTTTGCCGATTTGTTTACCGTTTTTGCCCAAGTGGATGGTGAGCATTTTACGGCATTCCTGGTAGATGGTAATGCCGAAGGCATTGCATTAAACGGTGAAGAGGACAAGATAGGTATTAAAGGCTCATCAACCCAGCAAATCTTCTTTGAAAATGTAAAGGTTCCCAAGGACAATATCCTGGGCGAGATCGGGAATGGTCACAAGATCGCCTTTAACATCCTGAACATTGGCCGCTACAAGCTGTGCGCTGCTACCCTTGGTGGTGCCAAGCGCGCCAATACCGTTTCCATTCAATACGCCAATGAGCGCGAACAATTCAATCAGCCCATTTCCGGCTTTGGCGCCATCAAGCACAAACTTGCTGAACAAGCCATCCGGATTTTCGCTTGCGAATCGGCTACTTACCGAACGAGCGACTATATCGACAAGATGGAAAAGGAGTTGGTGGAAGAAGGGAAAACGGCCGAAGAAGCCCGGATGATAGCTGCCGAGGAATACGCTATCGAATGCGCCCTTTTGAAGGTCTACGGCTCTGAAGTGCTGGACTATGTTGTTGACGAGGCCGTTCAGGTGCACGGTGGTTACGGCTATTCCGAAGAGTTCCCGGCAGCTCGTGCCTATCGCGATTCCCGCATCAACCGCATTTTCGAGGGTACCAACGAAATCAACCGCATGCTCTCGCTGGATCAGCTCTCCAAGAAAGCGATGTCAGAGAAAATCGATATGGTGACACCCGCTAAGGAAGTGCAAAAGGAATTGACTTCTGTGCCCGATTTCAGTAACGGAGAAGATGGATTCCTTGCCGATGAGAAGAAGATCATCAAGAACATCCGTAAATCCATCTTAATGGCCGTAGGTGCTGCTACCCGGGATTTGGGTAAGAAGATGAAGGAAGAACAGGAATTGCTGCTCAACCTTGCGGACATGATGATCGAGCTTTACGCTGTTGAGTCAGCGCTTCTGCGTACTGAAAAGATCTACAACAACAAGGGCAAAGAAGAAGCGCAACCCTATGTCGATATGACGCGGGTTTACCTAAATGATGCCCTCGACAGGATTTACGTATCAGGTAAGAATGCAGTCACCTCATTTGCTGAAGGCGATAACCTGAGAATGATGCTTACAGGCATCAAGCGGTTCACTAAAGCTTCGCCTGTCAATACCAAGGATCTCAGGCGAAAAATTGCCGACCGCTTGATTGAAGCCAATGAGTATTGCTTCTAAAGCACGAACCTGACGTTTTCCCTTTTCATACAAAGCCGTTCGGTGGCAACCGGGCGGCTTTTTTTATTTTTCGCTTAAGGACAAAACGAGTTGGTGACCTGTGCTACTCGTTATTGGGCTTTATTTACATTCCTCTATCCAGCTGCTATCATTACTATAGAGCCTGCTTAAAAAATAAAAATCACTTCCTGTGCAGCTATTGACT
>PXTV01000164.1:0-1954 GCA_003022985.1 Bacteroidetes bacterium SW_11_45_7
TCCCCGGGGAAAACAGCAGTAAAAGGCATAGCCAAAATATTCAGAAAACTTGCAAATGGTTTAACCAATTCGATTTGCAGTGTGGTGTCATCCAACACTTTGATGCCTGTAACGCCTTCCTCAAGGGGCTCTCCCTCTTTAGTGGATTCATGATAAGCTGTTGCGCCTTTCACACGGTCTTCAAAGACCCAGAATCCCTGGTTGTTCACATCGGCCTCGCAAAGTTTGGTGAGACTGTACTCGAAATCGTGAGCCGTCACTTCAGGGCCTTTCCCATTCTTAAAACAAGGATCATCGTGGAAATGAACACCTTCTCGAAGATGAAATGTGAAGGTTGTGGCACTACTGTCGATTTCCCACCGTTTAGCAAGAGCGGGTTGAATGGATAAGTCTTCCTGGGAAAGGCGAACAAGCCCTTCATAGATTTGGTTTGTAATGCGGTGGCCCACAACTTCTGTCACATTTAATGGATAGAGACTGCGGAAGTATTCGGATTCGTTATATGTAAAAACCTTCCCGTAAAAGACATCACCTTCCGCTTGTTCAAGTTGTTTGCCGGAATGCCGGCTACCTCCCCCGCAACTTGTTAGTAAAGCAGTTACAACAAGAATGAGCGTATACAGTACTAAATTGTTTCTGATCATCATTGCAAAAATTTGCTTAAGCACCAATAAATGGAAAATCGCACCAAAGATGTTTTTTTGGTATAGGAATCTTTTCAAAAACAGCTAAAATTAAGCCCAAAATTGACCGATGCCAAATTCCATACGCTGAAATTATCGGGTGTTCTTCATACAAAGCTTGCCAAAATTGTTCAGTGAAATGTGAAATGACCTTGTTAAATTGGTAATTTTCAAGATACTGACTAGTATGAAAAGCAATAACTAACCCCAAAGGTTTTAGAAAGGAGAATGTAACACATTCAGTTTGCGGTTACTTGTATTGATTAGCACGTAAACCTAAAGGATGCTTGATGAGCGATTAAAATAGCTTATGATAACATTGTGGAAAGAGAATTGTTAAATTGATTGCCTGTTATGGGCAGCCTTCTTTGTTGCTGATCAAGGAGGAGATTTTCTTCTATTTTATGAGAAAGGAACACATCATAATTGCTTTTTTATTCATCCTTGGCATGCCTCTCCTGTTACAGGCCCAAGAGACTTATAAGATTACCGGACGTGTAATCGATGATCAAACCCAGGAGCCGGTTCCCTTTGCCAACGTGTATTTACAAGGAACCTCTATTGGAACAACCACTGATCAGGAAGGGTATTACACGATAGAAACCTCTCAAAAAGCGGATACAATCATATGTTCTGCTGTAGGTTATAGTAAAATCAAAAAATCCGTAGCTCGGATGTCAATCTTGAGGAAGTGGTTGTGCAGCCGGGGAAAGATTTTGCCTATATTCTGCACGACAGCATTGTTGCCAATAAAGATCAGAACAATGCAAAGGAAAAACTGGCCAATTACCAATACGAAGTTTATAACAAGATCGAAATCGATATCGATAATGTTGAGCGATTAAAAAACCGAAAAATTACGGAACCTTTCCAATTCGTTTTTGACAATATCGATAGTACAAGTGCTGAAAAGCCGTTTTTACCGGTATATATCACAGAAACGATCTCCAATTACTATTACCGTCAAAATCCCGAATCGGAGCGCGAAAAAATCATAGCCAGCCGCCTATCGGGTAATAAGAACGAAAGTATAGCGCAGTTCCTCGGTAATATGTATCAGGATATCAATGTCTACAACAACTGGATCAATATGCTGGGTAAAGGATTTGCCAGCCCTGTAGCTGGCTTTGGTCCTAACTATTACAAATACAAGGTCATTGATAGTGCCTTTATCGACAAAAAATGGTGCCGCCAAATCCGCTTTGTGCCCAAACGAAAAAGTGCTTATGCCTTTCAGGGCGATATGTGGATTACCGACTCCACTTACGCGA
>PXTV01000164.1:1969-18884 GCA_003022985.1 Bacteroidetes bacterium SW_11_45_7
AGATCAGTATGCAAGTCGCCGGTGATGTAAATGTCAATTTTGTGGAAAGCGTTGATATTTTTCAAAGCTTCCGGCAGGTTGGCGGTGAAACGTGGTTTGTGGAGAAGGATAAGCTTATCATGGACTTTGTTAACAACAAGAATGTTGTTGGGTTAATGGGTAGAAAGACTACCACATATCGGAATATTGCCATTAATGATACCGCCATTGATAAACATTTCCAGGAAAAAAGAGATATTCAGACATCTGAAGACTTGTTTGAAAAGGATGAGGAATTTTGGCAGGAAAGGCGTCATGAAAAACTTTCAAAAAATGAGCGCGCCATATATAGCATGGTCGACTCCCTCCAAAACCTGCCCGTTTTCCAAACGTACTTAGAGGTCATCAAAACGGTTTTTGGCGGCTGGCAAGAATGGGGTCCACTGGATTTCGGTCCTTACTTTACACTTTATAGCTTTAATGATGTGGAAGGCCACCGTTTCCGCTTGGGTGTGCGAACAAATGAAAATTTCAGCAAAAGGATTCAAATAGGGGGCTATGGAGCTTACGGCATAAGGGACAACGAATTTAAATACGGTGGCAACCTGCTTTACCTTATCCAGCAGCGGCCTCGTATGTCCATTAGCTTGGATTATAAGAACGATGTTGACGTATCGAGCGATAATCGCCAGGAATTTGGGCAGAATAATCTTTTAGCGGGTTTTTATCGAAGACCGATTCCGCAGAAACTCATCCGAGTTCATCAAGGCAAAGTTTTCTTTAAAAAAGAATGGGATATTGGGTATTCCAATAAAGCAGGTGTCTTCCATAGGCGATTAGATCCCTATTTCAACTTCAATTATCGAAAAAATGACGACAATAGCAATGGGGATGGTATTATCAATAATGTGGTCACAACAGAGGCAATCGTCAAGCTTCGCTTTGCTTATCAGGAAAAATTTGTGTCTGGAACTTTTGACCGACTGAGTCTCGGGAGCGATTATCCTATTGCCCAATTGCAATACACTTACGGGGTCCCCGGTATTTTGGAAAGCCAATTTAACTACCATAAGCTCATTTTAAATGTAACGGACGATTTTGCTGTCAATCCCATAGGCTCATTTAGCTACAACTTTTCTGCGGGTAAAGTCTTTGGAACGTTACCGTACCTTTTACTCGAAGTGCACAAGGGAAATGAGACGTATTTCTACAACCCTTATTCTTTCAATATGATGAATCAATTCGAATTTGCCAGCGACCAGTACCTCAAGCTATTTATAAGTCATCATTTTGAAGGGTTTTTCTTTAATAAGATCCCATGGGTGCAAAAACTGAACTTACGCACCGTAGCCACGGGTAAGGCCGTTATGGGGTGGATGAGTCCATCCGACAGACCATATATGGAAGTGGGTGTGGGCATTGAGAATATCCTGCGCTTTTTCCGGGTCGATGCTATCTGGCGGCTGAATTACCTGGACAAGCTGCGTATATCAAGATTTGGCATTCGGGGGACTGCGCAATTGAAGTTTTAGGGGAGTTAGAATAATGCTTGAACAACAATATGAGGCAAAGTTTCGGCAGGGGGAAAAATCGATAATTCCGATATTTTTTCCGTAAAGCGGCTTTTTTCGGTTTTGCTCAGAAAAGTGTAACTTGGTAATGACTCTATGGCAGAGGAATGTAACCGGGAAAATTGATCGATTACCGGGTCAATACTTCAGAGAAAGATTTCAAGACAATGCAGGATCTATCTATATAGAGGACTATAATATAAGCAAAGTTTTTACCGTCTGTTTACAGGCGAATTTACTTCTGAATGGACCCAAAACATCAAAGATTGTCGGTCATGGATAAAATCGATGCTATCAAGCTATCCGAGGAGTACTTGAAGCGGTTAAGTGAGAACAGGGTTCACTTTTCGGAATTCTGGCTCTTTGGATCTTATGCTAAAAACGCTTCCCGAAAAAATAGCGATATCGATCTTGCAATTGTATTGGATGATGACGAAGAAAAATCCTTTGAAACGGAAGTGAAACTCATGATCATCAGAGAAGGCGAGGAAACCGCCATCGAGCCACACCTTTTTACAAAAGAAGAGTTTGCTGCCGCCACGCCAATTGTCCGGCAGATCGTCACAACAGGAGAAAAGATCGCCTGAAAGGTCTTAAGACGCTTATGCTTTAAATGTCTCAATTAAGAGCTTTTCGTTTCCCCCTGAATTAGACCCATGCGCAAGTTGCTCATCCTGCTCATCATCGTCTCCGTCATTGGCCTGCTCCTTTCCGGTGGCAGTTACTATGCCTTCCGGGTGTTTCCCCACAATGCCTTGCAAGAAGCTGAAACCCGGCCACCGCTCGATGCGGTCATCGTGCCCGGTTACCCCAGCGATAGCGGCAGGTGGAGCAGCTTGATGAAAGCCCGCGTGTACTGGTCGTACTATCTCGGCATTCCTTCAGATCATATCTTCACTGAAACCCGAGCAGAGCACAGCACTGAGAATCTCTACTACTCCTGGCATCTGGCCAAAGAGCAGGGCTTTTCAACCCTCGGCCTTGCCTCGGACCCCGTCCAGTCGATCATGCTCATGCCCTTTGCCAACTCGGAAAACTTTGACGTCCGCTATTTGCCCATCGATTTTGCTATCTTGAAAGATATTGACAAAACCGATCCGGCTATTGCCGAACAAAGAGCTTTCGTTGACAGTTTTCGCTCTCTCCCTGAGCGGCAGAATTGGTGGAAAAGATTGAAAGGTACTTTTGGTCAGCAAATCCAGCGTTGATATGAAACGTTACCATTTTCTTATAGGGCTCTTCATTTGGGGAATTATTGTTTTACCCTTGGCTGACAGTAATGCACAATGGCAACCGCAGTCTTCTTCTGTCCAAAACGATTTATTCGGTGTCCACTTTATCGACAATAGTCAGGGAGTGGTTGTGGGGCAAAACGCCACAATTATCCAAACCACAAATGGCGGCTCCAAATGGACAGAAGTACAAACGGGAAGCCCGAACGACTATGTCTACAAGGATGTTGCTTATATCGATAATCAAACTGGCTTTATCGTTGGTTATAAGTCAAACGGACTGAATGCCATTGCCTTTCACGGTCAAAACAATGGTGTTGCGGTTGGCGATGGCGGTCTGATTCTGCTTACTGAAGATGGAGGCGACAGCTTTAACAAGGTGAATTTTGGCGAGAACTTCAATCTTTACGGGATAGATGTGATTGGTAAATTGATTTACGTAGTAGGACAAGGCGGAGAGATCTATAAAAGCAATGATCTCGGGAACAGTTGGAAGCAACAAACTGCACCTCCTTCTCAAAATCTTCATAGTGTGCACTTTCTGGATGAGCAAACGGGTTATGCTGCTGGCGAAGCGGGGGTGGTTCTCAAAACAATTGATGGAGGTCAGAACTGGGCAACACTGAATCCAGGCACCTCTAATGATCTCAACGCTATTTTCTTCCCAACGGAAAGTAATGGTTTTGTAGTGGGCGAAGAAGGTGTTATTGCATCAACTGATGATGAAGGTTCCACGTGGAACAATGATATCGATGGGGGCAATTTTAAGGCAACACTACATGGGCTTCACTTTCCCAATTCAGATATTGGCTTTACTGTGGGCAATGTTGATGATTTTAATACGACAGAAGGCATGGTGAAAAAATATAGCTCTGGCACACCGGTTCCTCGTTCTACCAGTAAAGATGCTGGCCTCAAGCTTAGCACTACGTCAACAAGCGAGCCAGCTATTTATCTTCATGCTGATCAAGCCCTGACGCCTCCTTTTCGCTTAACGTTCTTTTCATTAACAGGCAAAAAAATCGCCAGCTCAATTGTGCGTAAAAGACATGCAAAACTCGATCCTCCTTCGCCACTAAACACTGTTGTGGTTTTGTACAAGATCACATCAGAAAAAGGCCTCCTCAAAACCGGCAAATTACAACTCAGGTGATTGGATTATGGCAGAACGAAAAGGACCACGCACCTCCTCTCCTGCAAATCATCAAAACCCTTCTTTTGCCATTGTTGATCTGGAAACAACTGGCGGTAGTCCTAAAATAGCGCGCATCATTGAGATCGCCATTATTGTTCACAATGGCCGTCAAGTCATAGAAGAGTTTTCAACACTTGTGAATCCCGGGCAGCCAATTCCTCCCTTTATTCAGGGCATGACGGGCATTTCTAATGATATGGTGGAAGAGGCGCCCACTTTTGAGGAAATACACGATAAAATTCTAAGCTTGACGGAAGGAAAGATATTTGTGGCGCATAATGTGCGCTTTGATTACGGTATGTTGCGCAATGAATTCAAGCGGATGGGGATGCGCTTTCAGCGGCAACAGCTCTGTACAGTAAGGCTTAGCAGACGGTTTTATCCCCACCTGAATTCGCATAGCCTCGGCAACCTTTGCCAAGACCTTAAGATACCTGTTGTCAATCGGCACCGTGCCTATGGTGATGCTCATGCCACTACGGTTTTGCTGGAACAGATGCTTTTTAATGATCGCAAAGAACTCATCCGCCAAATGGCAAAGGATGAGATGGCCGAAACCATTCTTCCACCATCCATTACGCGGAAGCAGGTAGATGAATTGCCCGAAGATACGGGTGTGTATTCTTTTCTGGATGAACGGGGAAAGGTTTTGTATGTGGGGAAGAGCCGCAATATCCGTAAAAGAGTGGTCAATCACTTTTCCAACGATCTCAAAAAGAAGCGGTTTGCGCAGATGAAGGATGTGATCTACGACATAAGTTATGAGCTGACGGGCTCAGAACTTATAGCCCTGCTTATTGAATCGAGTGAGATCAAGCGGTGGATGCCCGCTTACAATAAGGCTCAAAGAAAGAAAACGTACAGCTTTGGGGTTTATGTGGAGGGGACAGAAGAAACGCCCTTCCTAACGTTGCGCAAGATCAACGGGGAGGGCGAGCCGATTCGAAAATTCACCACCCGCAACGCAGCCGTCCAGTTTTTACAACGCATGATAGGGCACTACAACCTCAGGCCGGATTACTGCTATTTACCGCAACAACAATGGCCGCCTCTTCCATCGATGCCCACTGAAATCGAACATGCCGAAGGCCTGCGGCAGCTCCTTCAAAGTCTTCAATTTCCTTATGAATCGTTTCTCCTTCTTGACCAAGGCCGCAACTTTGATGAACAAGCAGTTTTGATGGTTGAGAATGAGCAATTGATCGGTTTTGCCTATATTGATGAGGAATTTGCCCCTGAATCGCCTGAGCAACTGCGTGAACAGCTCTACATACTCCCTGACGGACAGGATATGCAGCAAATTGTACGGAAATGGATAGCACAAAAGAAACCGAAAATCCTGCCGTTTTAGCAGAATCAATATCGCTTATAAGCTGGTAAACAAAGGGGAGATTTCTTACATTTACTAGAGCGTACAACCTCTAAGTATTCCATAAATAGCTTACCAGTGATACCGCCAAGAAATAAGCGTTCTCATTTATGAACTACTAAAACAAAAATGAAATTGACAATAGTGCATGGAAGATCGTCAACGGAAACTTGATCGGTATAAGGAGGAAAAGGCGGCATTGGTGGGTGTTGTCCATCAAGACCAAACCGAAAGCGAGCTACAGGAGTATCTGGATGAGCTCGCTTTTCTTACCCGAACGGCTGGCGCCACTTGATCCGTAAAGGCAAGCTGAACGAGATCAAGAATTACATCCAGGAAAACGATGTTAGCTTGCTAATTTTTGACGATGATCTTACGGGCTCCCAAATCACCAATATCGAAAAGATCATTCCCTGCAAGGTTCTGGATCGAAGCCACCTGATCCTGGACATTTTTGCCTTGCGTGCCCGTACTGCTCAAGCCAAAACACAAGTAGAACTGGCACAGATGCAGTATCTGCTGCCCCGCCTAAAAGGCATGTGGACCCACCTCGAGCGCCAGCGAGGCGGTATCGGCTTGCGCGGACCGGGTGAGAAGGAGATCGAGACGGACAAGCGGATTGTCAACGATAAGATCGCACTGCTCAAATCGAAACTTGCCAAAATCGAAAAGCAGGATTTGACCAGGCGTAAACAGCGCGGTGATATGATAAGGGTTTCCCTCGTGGGCTATACGAATGTCGGGAAATCCACTATTATGAACTTGCTGAGTAAGTCGCAGGTGTTTGCTGAAAATAAGTTGTTCGCCACCCTCGACACGACTGTCCGCAAAGTCGTGCTCGATCGGGTGCCTTTTCTGCTTTCCGATACAGTGGGCTTCATTCGCAAACTGCCGCTCCACCTTGTGGAAAGTTTCAAATCCACTAGTTGATCTATCTCACCCCCATTTTGAAGATCAAATGAAAGAGGTGGACAAAACGCTGCAGGAGTTAGAAGCTTCTGACAAGAAGACGTTCATCGTATTCAACAAGATGGACCTTTATCGCGAGAAAAACTTTGATGAGTACATCAATGGGAAAGTTAAGGATGATATCCTCAACGAACTCAGGAGCTCTTGGATGGCCAGGAGCAATGGCCGCTGCGTGTTTGTATCGGCTCAGCATAAGGAAAACATCGATACCCTTCGCCAGGAGTTACTGGTCATGGTTAAAGAGGAATATCAAAAGCGGTATCCGTACAGGGCAGAGTATTATTGATTAGTGAAGGATTGTTATTTTCCGTTTCACTGATGCTCGCCTCTCCATGTGCAACGTTACGAGATACAAACCCTGTGGAAGGTTGTCTGTATCAAAAGCGAGAAGGGAAACATTCCAACCTTCGCATTGGGCAATTGGTGGGTACCAAATCTGAGCTTGTAGAAATACCAACCGGTTATTTAGGATGAGCCGTTATCGTCAATTGCAATTGCTTTCCCAAAATCGCCCTGCCCACCTCCGGCCGTTACAGTCCATTGCAAACTACCACCTGCCGAGTATTTAGCTGTAAAAATTTCGTATTCATCCACACCCGTAGCCGTTTGCTGGCCAAATTCAGCCCGGTCAAAATGAAAACAGGTCCTGTTGTTATATGTTCCCCGTGTCTTCAATTAAGCCACCACCTGTTTTTGTCCGGGGAAACGGTTGTTGCGCTAATGCTGAAGAAAGGCAACCAATAATAAGGATGTGAAGAATAATGATGTATTGAAGCATCAACGTTTGGACTCATTTCAGGAAAGGTTGTAAAGATAACAAAAGCCCCGCACCAAGCGAAAACTTCGACAATCACTACTCAGTTATGATGGATCAGCTACTTTCCCAAAGATGGCTGGTTGGGTAGTACGATAAAGGGGGATCAATACGTTTTTTGAAAAAAACAAATTTCTTTATAGATTAAAAATATACAGGTGAGTATGATGTATTCGCTTTACATCTATCCCAGGATGGAATCTTCGAATATGGTCACAAAAGGTGATTTTTCATGGTAATTTTCAATTTAATCACCATATTGCTGGATGATATGACACAATGAAAGACAATGGAACGTTGTAATGTTATAAGAGAATGATTGAGCTATACGCTCTATAACCTCGTTCTTGCGCTATTAACGGGGTGAGGAATATAAAGAAGATTTCCCTATGGCAACCTATCATGCACTTGGCCTGATGTCAGGCAGCTCATTAGATGGTTTGGACATCGTTCATTGCCGCTTTGAAGAGCACGAAGGAAAATGGCACTATGAGATTCTCAATGCCACTACTGTGCCGTACCCCACAAAATGGAAACTGAGGCTGAAGAAGCTCGTCCTTCAGAATGCAATTACCTACTTAAAAACCCATGTGTTTTTCGGCCATTACATTGGTGGTTTGGTCAAAGACTTTATCGATGAACGGGGCATTCACGATCAAATCGATTTTATCGCATCACATGGGCAAACCGTTTTTCACCAACCCGAAAATCGTTTGACGAGCCAGATAGGTGACGGGGCAGCAATTGCAACGGCTACCGGATTTCCGGTTATTGCTGAGCTGCGTTCTGCTGATGTAGCTCTTGGCGGTCAGGGGACGCCCCTTGTTCCTATTGGTGAGAAACACCTCTTCCCCGATCACGATCTTTTCCTGAATATGGGGGGTATTGCCAACATCACTGCCAAGTTGAATGATCGCATTATAGCTTTTGATGTAAGTCCTGTTAATTTACCTCTGAACCAGGTGGCTCAGTTCGCCAACATCGAATACGACAAAAACGGGGATATGGCCAGAAGTGGTCAGCTTAACAATGATCTTTTGGGCGAGTTGAACAAATCCTGGTATTACGATAAAGAATACCCGAAATCATTAAGCGGGGGCTGGGTGAGTAAAGTCATGATGCCCGTACTTAAAAGGTTTCGCATTCCTGTTGAGGATAAGCTTCGCACACTAACCGAACATATCGCTTTGCAGATTGCTAATGGGTTGGAGATGGTCCATCGTAAAGAAGGGATTGAGCTGGATAAAAGCAATGACTTTTTGCTTTCTGGTGGGGGAGCTTATAACCAATTTCTCGTGGAACGGCTCCAGGAATTAGCTCCCGTTACACCTAAGCTTCCCGGTGATGAGGTAATTCAGTACAAAGAGGCCATTATTACCGGCTTTGCGGGTGTCAAGCGGATGCGAAATGAAGTCAATATGCTTGGTTCTGTTACCGGTGCTGAAAGGGATAACATTGGTGGGTGTATTTACCAGGCCCGGTAAAGCTTTAAATAACTTATTTCTCTTCACCCATAAAAGTCTTTTTTAATGACTAAAGCAAACAAACGCATTTCTATCACTACGATTGCAGGGATTGTATTTATTCTCATTGGCCTGATATCAACAGCTAACGCAATGGATTATATGCCCGGCTCATTAGGTAAATACCTCTTGAGTAGAGAGCTATTGCTTATTCTCATAGGTCTCGTTTTTATTTCGAAGCGGATGACGCACATCGCAGGTTGGGTTTTGTTGCTGATAGGCACTCTTTTTCTGTTGGACAATTACGGGATGATACCTGATACAGCGCAGGAAGTTATTTGGGCCGTCATTTTGATCGCAATTGGTGTGGCAATGCTTATCAGAACCAAGAAAAAAGCCGATGAAAGTGGCACAGCCGGGAATACGGATAATGAGTAACGTCTACTTGTAAGTGCAGATCATGGATTGGTAAGAATTATGGCCATTGATTTCACGCTACAATTGTGTCCTTTCGTTAACCTGACCCTTCATTTCCGTGATTTGATATTTCCCATTGATTCCTCTGTGATCAGAAGGAGATGAAAAGGTGTTGAAATCCGGCAAATCCGAGCCATGCCGGATAAGTAGCTGCATACGAAGTGCGGCTGTCGGTTAATTGGCCTGCATCTGTAAGGCGTTGTAGATCACGCCCCCAGCTTACAGTGTTTAAATCCCCAATGACAAGTTTGGGGAACGGTTGGTTTTTGATATGTTGCCGGAGTTGACGCATCATGGTTTGCCGTTGGTTGATTTGCTCGAGCCGAAGCGGAGAAGGTACGTGGGAGGTAACGAAGTGGACCTTTTGTCCATCCACTTTCACTTGGCCGGTGATGTTTGGCAAATCGCCCCAGTTTTGCACTTCTACATTCTTGAGTGGCTTCTTGGCAAAAACGGCAATGCCAAACGAATCGGACCGTGGAATCACAACCGAATGAGGATAGGTGCTGTCTATTCGCTGATTCAGCTTATCAGCCCACTGATGAGATACTTCCTGGATGGAGATAATATCCGGATCGCTGGCAAGCAGGCGATCTATTGTGGCTCGATAGTCGTAATTACAGGTTAGCACGTTAAGGTGCGTAACGGTTAAATCATTACCGGAGCTGACAGTAGCATTTGCTTTTTGCAGAGGGATGCCAGGTTGAAGAGCCATGGTAAGAAGTATGAGGCCGATGGTTACGGCTCCAGCAAAGTACCATTTCCGAAGGACTATGCCCACAATCAGCAATAATGCTGAGCTAATGGCAAAGTGAAAAGCCAGTGACTCAGCCATGGTGAACACGTAGCCATCCACTGGCATGATCGTCAAAGAAGCGAACCCCACCAGCAAAAAACCGTAGAAAAGCTCATTGCGAAGGGCGTCTTGGAGCATCCAGTGGAGGTATTGGGCGGAAGCTTGGTTAAATTGTTGCATGGTTTGGCAATGTCCATTGTTCCAATCCGGGTTGATAACGTGAGACATGGGTTGTAGATTGCATTGGCTTTCATACAGCGGTACAGGAAACGAGTTTTGCTATATTCAAAACCATCAACAAATCTGTTGATCCGTCAGCGAGAATCATTTTGTTTGGTTCTTACGCTCGAGGGGATGACAATTCTGAGTCGGACATAGATGTTTTAATTCTACTTGACAAAGACCATGTTTCTCGTCAGGACGAAAAAATAATCAAATACCCGCTCTATGAAATTGAATTTGAGCATGGTAGAATCAACAGCCCTTTAGTCCTTGCTAAAAACCAATAGGGGTCAAAACACAGAATAACGCCATTTTATGAAAGCGTGATGGAGGAGGGAATGGAGTTATGAAGGAAGAGGAAAATGTAGATGATCCTGAGGTTAAAGAGATTCAAAAATCACTAGAGCGATCCATGGAACGCCTTTATCTTGATACGTCAGTATATGGAGGATACTACGAACAAGAATTTCGATATTGGAGTAAGGCCCTGATTGAGAAGATACATAAAGGAGAGTTTCGAGTCATTTTTTCAGAAGTTGTTGACGGAGAAATAAATGACGCACCGGAAGATGTAAAAAAGTTGGTTCGGGATATTCCAAAACAGATGATAGAATTTGTGCCATTATCAGATTCTTCAATTGAGCTAACCGAAGCATATATCGGTGAAGGAGTAGTTGGCAAAACCAGTCGTGCCGATTGTTTCCATATTGCTTTGGCAACGTTGAACAGTGCTGACGTATTGGTTAGTTGGAACTTTAAGCACATCGTAAACTTTAAAAAGATAAGAGGATATAATGCAGTGAATTATAAATTCGGTTATAAGATTCTTGACATTAGAACACCCAGAGAAGTAATCGGTGATGACGAAGAACAATAAAAACGCGCAACAATCAACTGTTAAAGTCTTGCGAAAGATAAGAGATCGAATCAACCTCGAAATCCAGGACTTAACAAAAGAAGAACTGAAAGAATATTTTCGTAAAAGAAGGACTTTGTATTCGTCAAGGCAAAAAAGTAAGAAAGAATGAAATTCACTCCATGAGCAACGTAAAAGAAAAACGAATCGAGCGAATCCAAGCATCCAGGGATGACGAGTTATTAAATGAGCTTTATGAGATGTTCGTGAGCGAAGAGCAAGAAGCGATCGAATTCACTGAGGAGCAGAAAAACAAAATCGAGGAAAGTGAAAAGCAATACAAGAAGGGGCTAACCAAAGGATACGATAATTTATAGCATAAACACTCAGTTTTCGTGGGATTTGGCGCTTTCGTGTTCCGATAAGCATCGGAATGGTAGCTTAAGCAGCCGAAATTTCCACTTTCCGAAACTTTTTTCTAACATTGTCTGTAATAAAGATTAGTTCATTTTCAATGAAACGTTTTGCAGCCATACTATCCGCACTCATGATCCTGGTCGCCACCACGGGCGTGCCAATGGTTACGCACCACTGCATGGTGAAGGGTGAGGATACGTGGATCACAACCGCGCCTGACTATAAATGCTGTGGAAGTCAGGAACACATGGGCATTGGCTGCTGCAGCAACGAGTTTGATCTCAAGAAAGTAGATGACTCCTTCCTGACATTCAATATAACCACCGATTTGCTTCCGGAATTTGTCCTTGCCTTTGTCCAAACCTTTATTTTTCAGGACGTTCCGCTCTTTCTCACGAACAACATCCTGCCAACCAACAATCCCGATCCCCCGCCTGTCAAAGAAGATATCCCCGTCTTTGTACAGGTCTTCCGTTTATAAGCCAGCATAGTGCCCCGCAATTCGCCCCTTGGCGTCTGCGGCTTTCGTGTGTACGCGCCATTCCCCCTCCCGATGTCAAGCATCGGGATGGAGGGATAGGGCCGGTTCCCCGACTTGTCGGGGTTAGCGGCTCTTGGGTGGGTTTCTTGGACTTACACAGACCCACCCAAGCGACTGTAACACTCGTCCCGATGAACCGGGACTCGCCAACAGACGCTATCCCTCCCAAGAGGGAACACACCTACAACCAATATCAACATTTATCCGCCTGCTGGCGGAAGCATCAACGAATATCCCTTAAGCACTATGCTCAACCGCGCTGTACGCTTCTTTCTGGAAAACAAGCTGGTTACTGTCCTGCTGTTATTGCTGTTTGTGGGATGGGGCTTGGTTACGGCCCCCTTCAACTGGGAGATGGACTGGCTCCCGCGCGACCCCGTTCCTCTACATCATTTTCGAGGAGGATGTGGATTTCTACTGGAGCCGCAGCCGCATCCTTGAAAAGCTCAATTCGCTGCCTTCAGGCACCCTACCGGATGGCGTTCAGCCTTCCCTGGGACCGGATGCTACAGCACTTGGGCAGATCTACTGGTACACACTCGAGGGGCGGAATCCCAAAACGGGCAAACCCGCTGGCGGCTGGGACCCGCACGAACTGCGCACCATCCAGGACTACCAGGTCAAGTATGCCCTCAGCTCCGTGAAAGGCGTGGCGGAAGTGGCATCAGTAGGCGGCTACGTGAAGCAATACCAGGTCGATCTCGATCCGGCCGCGCTCAAGGCGCACGATATCTCGCTGGGGCAGGTGATGAAAGCAGTGAAGGAGAGCAACATCGATGTGGGCGCCAAGACTGTGGAAATTAACAGGGCAGAGTATTTTGTGCGCGGCATCGGCTATATCAAAAATACGGAAGACATTGATCAGGCGGTCATCACCTCACGCAACAACACGCCCATCCGCATTCGTGATGTGGCCAATGTGACCATCGGCCCGGCTCCCAGGCGTGGCGCGCTCGACAAAACCGGGGCGGAGGCCGCGGGAGGTGTGGTCGTGGCACGTTATGGCTCCAATCCAATGGCTGTTATCGTTTACGACCGCACCGAACTGATCATGGAAACGCTCGGCACGCTGGAACAGGCGCTCACGCTCCAGGTGCTCGTCACTATCCTGGTGGTCATTATCATGGTCATCAATCTGCGGGCCTCGTTGCTGATCTCCGGCCTGCTGCCGGTTGCCGTACTGATGTGCTTTATAGCCATGCGCTATTTTGGTGTGGACGCCAATATCGTGGCGCTTTCCGGTATTGCGATCGCCATCGGTACCATTGTGGATATGGGCGTCATCCTGACAGAGAACATGCTGCGCCACTTCAAAAAAGCCGATGAGAACGAATCATCGCTGGAGGTGGTGTATCGGGCCACGTCTGAAGTCTCCGGTGCAGTGCTCACCGCCATCATGACCACCATCGTCAGTTTTCTGCCCGTGTTCACCATGCAGCAGGCGGAAGGGAAGCTATTCCGTCCCCTGGCCTTCACCAAAACATTCGTGCTCATCGCGTCCATCATCATTGCTCTGTTCATCCTGCCCGCTTTTGCCCAATGGATAATGGGCCGTTCCCGCAAAAGGGGCGGCCTTTTGCAAACATTACCGCTGCAAGGGCTAAAGAAATACAACGGGCTGATCTGGGGTGTGCTGCTGCTGATTGGTGGTTCGTTGTTTTTTGCCTACTCCCTGAGCTGGGCGGGTATGGTACTGATTGCTTTCGGGGTGATCCGTATAGCCGCTTTCTTCCTGCCTGAGGCGATTAGCCGCTACAGGGACTACGCCAACTTCGCGGTGATTATTCTTGCAGTGGCCTGGCTACTGGCATGGGAATGGCTCCCACTCGGGCCCTCGCATACGTTGTTCGTCAACTTGCTCTTCATCTTACTTCTATTGGCACCTATTCTCGGTCTGTTTTTGGTTATCATTCAATTTTATTCACATATCCTGCGCTGGTGCTTGCGCAACAAAGGAGCATTCCTGACCGTCACACTTGCTGTGATCCTGTGGGGACTGACGAGCTGGCTCGGCTGGAACACCATGTTCGGCTTTGTGAAAAAGGGCTTCAATAATGTGAATGTACAGATTGAGAAAACGGACGGCTGGCAGACGATGGCCAAGGCCTTTCCCGGCATTGGCAAGGAGTTCATGCCCGCTTTGAGTGAGGGGGCCTTCCTGCTCATGCCCACTTCCATGCCCCATTCCGGTGTGGAGGAAAACCTGGAGGTGACCAAACAACTCGACCTGCGCGTGGCCGCTATTCCAGAGGTTGACGAGGTGGTTGGCAAAGTGGGGCGTGTTGAGTCAGCGCTCGACCCGGCCCCTATGTCCATGTACGAGAACATCATCAACTACAAACCGGAGTACAAAACCGATGAAGACGGCAACCGCATTCGCTTCCGGGTGAACGAAAAGGGCGAGTACGTACGCGATTCGGCCGCCCACTTGATCCCTGATCCCGATGGCAGGTACTACCGCAACTGGCGCGACCACATCGAATCCCCTGATGATATCTGGCAGGAGATTGTGGACGCCACCAACTTGCCGGGCGTCACGTCAGCGCCCAAGCTGCAGCCCATCGAAACGCGGCTCGTTATGCTGCAAACCGGTATGAGGGCGCCTATGGGCATGAAGGTGTTCGGGCCGAACCTGGAGACGATCAATAGCTTTGCTTCTAAGTTGGAGAAAGAACTAAAGCAAGTGCCCTCCATCAAAAGTAAAACTGTCTTTGCGGACCAGGTAGTTGGTAAGCCCTACCTGAACATCAAATGGGACCGCAAAAAACTGGGCCGTTATGGATTGACCATGAAGCAAGTACAGCGCTACCTGGAAGTGGCTATTGGCGGAGTAAAACAAACAACCAGTGTGGAAGGCCGGAAGCGATTTCCTGTGCGCATTCGCTATGCTCGTGAATACCGCGATGATCCTCAGGCCATCAAAAATATCTACATTCCCGCGCGCAACGGCTCCAGGGTACCTCTTGGCGAGCTGGC
Organism: Bacteroidetes bacterium SW_11_45_7; assembly: GCA_003022985.1. GTDB lineage: Bacteria > Bacteroidota > Bacteroidia > Chitinophagales > SW-11-45-7 > SW-11-45-7. Next base: position 16,847 of record PXTV01000164.1, read on the forward strand.
CGATATTACATACGAACGCGGCCCGCAGGCGATCAAAAGTGAGGAAACGTTTTTGGTGGGCTACGTGACATTTGACCGAAACCAAGGCAACCTGAAGGTGCCCGATGGCGTGAGCTACAAGTTTGCCGGCAATTACCAGAACCAGGTGCGGGCCGAGAAGCGGCTGAGTATCGTCATTCCGCTATCCCTCATTATCATTTTCCTGATCCTTTATTTCCAGTTCCGCTCCGTCTTAACCACGTCCATGATCTTCACCAGCATATTGGTGGCTGTGTCGGGTGGTTTTATCCTCCTGTGGCTCTATGGCCAGCCGTGGTTTATGAATTTTTCACTCTTAGGCACAGGCATGCGCGACCTGTTTAACATGGGGGACGTCAATCTAAGCATTGCCGTATGGGTGGGCTTCATTGCGTTGTTCGGCATTGCCACGGACGGGGCGGTAGTGATCGCCACGTACCTGGACCAGATCTTCGAACGGGAGAAGCCGGAAACGCTTGAGCAAGTGCGGGAGTCAGTCGTAGAGGCGGGCGCCATCCGCATTCGTCCCACGTTGATGACCACGGCCACAACCATCCTGGCGTTGTTGCCGGTGTTGTCGTCCACCGGTCGCGGCTCGGACGTGATGATCCCCATGGCTATCCCCGGCTTTGGCGGCATGTTGGTGCAGGTGGTTACGCTTTTTGTGATTCCGGTGCTTTATTCTATATGGAAGGAGAAAAGAATAAAGAAGTAATATAGTTGTAATAAATAGTAATAGATTGTGAACCTACATTTTTAGTAAAACAAGCACCATGAGCAAAAATTATTTGGAATTGAAGGATTTGGAAGTTTATCAGTTAAGCCGGGAATTATCAAAACTGGGTTGGGACATCTACCAACCCCTAAGTTTTGAGAATAAAAAGTTGATGGGTGACCAATTCATGAGAGCTATTGACTCTGTGGGAGCTAATGTGGCAGAGGGCTATGGCCGCTATTATTACCTCGATAAGGTTCGCTTTTATTACAACAGCAGGGCGTCACTGATGGAGGCTTGTGAGCATTGGTTGGAGCTTTTGCATGAACGGGAGATCCTGTCATCAGAACAATTTGAAAATGTCAAGAAACTGTACAAAAAAGTACAAGTCAAGCTCAACAACCTCATTACAACTACTTATCGCCAAAATCAAAAAGAAAAAAAGGGATGATAAGACGCAATAAGAAGCATGTCAATTTATTACTACTGGTTATTTCTACGTTATTACCATTTGGCAATAGTGGATTTAGTCAAGATTCCTTAAACAATTATTTAACCACAGCCGCCCAAAACAACCCCGGTCTGCAAGCTAAGTTCAAGGAATATCATGCGGCATTGGAACGAGTGCCACAAGTTGGTGCGCTACCCGATTTAAGCGTATCGTTCAGCTACTTTATATCGCCCATTGAGACGCGGGTGGGCCCGCAGCGATTCAGAGTGGGCCTGAAACAAAAGTTTCCCTGGTTCGGCACCTTAAAAGCCCGTAAAAGTGTGGAAGCTGCACGTGCCCGCGCCAAGCAAGAGGCGTTTCAATCGGCTAAGCAGAAGCTTTATTTCGATGTGAAAGAGACCTACTACAAGCTCTACATACTGCAGCGGCAGGAGGCACTGTTGCGGGAGAACCTCTCTTGGGTGAAGACACACAAGAACATCGCCAACATGAAGTTCGAGTCGGGCGAGGGCAGTATGGTGGACGTGCTGCGGGCCAACATGGAGATCGCGGAGCTGCAAAACACGCTGGCCAAGGTGGAAGATCGCAGGGTGCCGCTCACTGAGGAATTCAGCAGCCACCTGAATCAGCCGGTGGACACGGGCGCCATCGCCCTGCCCGACACGCTCCGGACAGACACGCTCGGCATGAGCAAGCAGGCGCTGATGGATTCGATCATCGACAACAACGAGGGGCTTCAGCAGCTCGATCAGCAACGAACCATGTGGGAGCATAAGCAGGAGGCAGCCAAAAAGGGAGGAATGCCATCGATCTCGCTGGGGCTGAACTACATCAACACCGGCCAGCGCACCGAT
>PXTV01000165.1 GCA_003022985.1 Bacteroidetes bacterium SW_11_45_7
AAGCGATATGAGCGAATTTCGCGCAGGCGGTCAGTTTAAGCTTATCCCGGATGTTGTCAAAAACCTGATGATCATCAACGGGCTCTTCTTCCTCGCTACGTTTGCTGTACAGGGGTTGGGCATCGATCTCGTGCAATCCTTTGGACTTCATTACTGGGGGTCTGACAAATTTGCACCCTACCAGTTTGTTACGCACCTGTTCATGCACGGCAGCTTTCTTCATATCTTCTCCAACATGTTCATGTTGTGGATGTTCGGATCGCAATTGGAGAATTTCTGGGGGCCCAGCCGTTTCTTGTTTTTCTACTTATTCACAGGACTTGGCGCTGCAGCTTTACACTCTGTGGTGATGGGGATTGAAATGAGTGCTTTGGAAAGTGCCGCCCAGGCATTCATGAATAACCCTACGCCCGAGCAATTCAAAGCGTTTGTCGATAACCACGGTGGCGGCTACTTTTCTCAAAAGATCTACGATTTTATCCATGCCTGGCAGAGTTCGCCAGATGATGGGAATTATGTGAACCGTGCCAAGAACGAGGTGCAGAATCTTGTTCAACGTAAAGAGGACATCCCAACGGTAGGGGCATCCGGGGCGGTGTTTGGCGTGCTGTTGGCCTTTGGTATGTTGTTTCCGAATTCGGTGATTCTGATCCCCATCCTTTTCTTCATGCCGGTCAAGGTGAAATACTTTGTGATCTTCTACGGGCTTTTTGAATTATATGCAGGTTTTCAGAGTTTTTCAGGAGGAAGCAACATCGCTCATTTTGCCCACCTGGGTGGCATGTTATTTGCTTTTATCCTCATCAAATATTGGAACAGAAATAGTAAGAACTTTTTCTGATGGATGGCAATTCGATTATAGAAGACCTGAAACGGCAGTTGCAGCGCGGTGACATGGTGATCAACCTGATCTTTATCAATGTTGCCGTGTTTCTTGCTCTTGGCGTGTTGCGGGTTGTGCTGTTCCTCCTGAAACTTGCGGATCCGTATTACAAGGCTGTTGTCACTTATTTGATGATACCGGCTGATGTCATGAATCTATTGATGAAGCCCTGGACAGTTATCACCCATATGTTCACGCATACAGGGCTTTGGCACATCCTTTTCAATATGTTGTGGCTCTACTGGTTCGGCCGTATTTTACAGGAGTTTCTGGGCAACAGAAAAATCCTGCCCGTTTATATCTATGGCGGCTTGGTTGGTGGGTTTTTCTTCGTGCTTTCGTACAATATCTTTCCCGGCTTACAGGGAGCTGTTGGGGCTGCACAAGCCTTGGGTGCATCCGCAGGCGTGATGGCTATTATCGTGGCAGCGGCTACCATGGTACCCGAGTATACGATCTACCTGCTCTTCCTGGGGCCGGTGAAGCTCAAGTGGATTGCGCTCGTGCTGATCGTGATCGATCTGATCAGTGTAGCAGGAACAAATGCTGGTGGTCATTTGGCGCATCTGGGTGGCGCCACGTTCGGTTACTTTTTTATCAGCCAGTTACGTCAAGGAAATGATTGGTCGGCTGGCTTTAACAACTTGTTCGATAGCATCAAAGGGGCATTGACAGGAAAAAGCGGCCCTAAAGTGGCGTATAAACAGCGCAANNCGAGCAGGCGGTCGCGCGGTTATGGCTATACTACACGGGATATGGAAGAGCCGGAAACACACAACAAAAGCCGCGACAATCAAAAAAAGCTCGATGAAATTCTCGATAAAATCTCCAAATCCGGCTACGACAGCTTAACAAAAGAAGAAAAACACTTTCTTTTTCACGTTAGTAAAGACGATGACCCGGAAAAGAAGCGGTGACCCATCAACCTTCAAATGGTTTTGCATAATTCTTCTTTCTGAAAAAGTCCTTTATTGTCTATGCTATCGTCCTATCTTAAAAAATAAAAGCTTACCGCCATTTGATAAGCCGCCCTTACCAATAGATGTTGCTCCATTGCGTTACAATAGAACATTTATTTATACCCGGATTGAGAAATAAATAACAAAGAACCCCCCCTTAACTTGCGCCTTTTGACCCCCATAAAATGGCTCTTGATTATCCTGATGCTCGGTTCATTGGGGATGTTCGGTATAGCTGCTTCAGCACCCTTTTCCGGGCATTGGCTGCCGGCTGTTGCTGGGGTATTCTATCCGCACCTTATGCTGCTAATCATTAGCTGGGCTGTTCTTTGGTTATTCCTGGGACCGCGTTATGCCATCTTGCCCGGTATTGTCCTCATTGTAAGCGTTCCTCTTTCCAATCGCATTGTATCAGTACCATTACAAAAAAACGCTAACGAGGAGGATGACATCGAAGTCATGAGCTACAATGTCCGCAACTTCGATCTTTACAACTGGAGTAATAACATGGAATCGCGTAATAACATGATGAATGTGTTCAGCAGGGAGCAACCTGATGTGCTTTGCCTGCAGGAATTTTATACAGAGGACGATGGCGAGTTTCCGAACCTTGACAGGATCAGTAATGAGTACAATTATCCGTATCACGATTTTCGCAAGACGTATTCAGCGCGCGGCACTGATCACTGGGGTATAGCCACTTTCTCCAAACATCCTATCGTCAATCGGGGTAAAGTTGATTACGAGAATTCCAGGCATCATTTGGCTGTTTATTCGGATATTGTCATAGACGGTGACACGATAAGGGTTTACAATACGCATTTGCAGTCCAATCACTTTGGCGAGCAGGATCACCGCTTTATGGAGAAATTCACCGTGGATCAGGATGCTACCGATGTACGATCGTTTTGGAGCATTTTTACCAAGCTTATTCGCGGCCATCAAAAACGAAAGGGTCAGGTGTGGCGTCTGCGCAGGTCAATGGACAAGAGTCCTCATCCCTTGATCCTTTGCGGGGATTTTAACGATACGCCCATCTCATTTACCTATCAATATTTAGCCAGGGGCTTCAATGATCCTTTCCGGATAGCGGGCACAGGATTTGGGCAAACATTCAGAGGACCGCTTCCACTATTGCGAATCGATTATATATTGGTTTCAACCAAGTTTGCCGTTAAAGATTACAGCATCCTGCCCGATGATTATTCCGACCATTATCCGGTGCGTTGCCGCATCGCTTTGTGAATGAAGAAAGGAATAGGCAACGCTACGTTACTCTAAGCTGCTGCAAGAAGGCCCATCTTCTGGATATGGGAACTGCCAATCCGCTTACCTCGCCTGACTATCAATTGTCTTGACCATCCCGGTGCAATACCATCGCTTCCACCTTTTCATTGTCTTCTCTTGGCTGTACGTGTTTTGCATCTTCAAGGAGAACAGCTTGCCGTAAAGAAGGAAAGATTTTACGGGCACGTTTGATCATCTTCTCACCGGGAAACATGATGTCGTGCTTGGCCCCGACAACAGTCAATGGCGTTGCAATATGTTTTGCTTCTGCTTTTTTGATTGTGGGGATAGATGAAAAATCCAAATGGAAATTGAGCATGACTTTACCCGTAAAGCGATGGGCAAAATCATCCGGCTCTGTAAAGACCTCGTTCAGGAATTGATCAATGTACTTTGTATTGTGTGTATTCATGTACCGTTTGACAGGAATAACGACCTTCCGGAGTCCCTTGAGCGGATTGCCATTGACAATACCTGCTGGCGCTGTTAGAAACGCTTCTTTGATGTTGCTTTCATCGGCCAGAAGGGTTTTCCATATCACCAAGCCGCCAAGCGAAAAGCCCACAAGGGTGACATTGTCAAGCGCCAGTTGACGAATCACCTCGTTCAGCCAATAGCCATAGGCGTTGTCTTTTTTGTCAGGTCTGGTTTCTGCGCTGAGATTGGGCTCACCGATCACATCAACCGCAAAAACCCTGTAATGGTCGGCAAGATGGGGATAAACCTCAAGGGCAACCGGGGCGCAACCGTTTGCTCCGTGAACGAGAGCCAGCGGTGGATGATTCGGGTCACCGGTGGCGAGGACGTTCGTTTGGCCATAGCTGGTTTCCACTTTGTACACTTCGTAAGGAATGCCTAACGATGCCAGTTTTTCTTTGTACAGATCTTCAATTTCCCGTTTTGCTTCTTGTGATGTGTAAAGGCTGGCCATAGTATTGACTTGAGGGCAGTGGAAGGATTTGAATGATTCTGTGGATTTTGCGAAACGGTGCCAAATTAACAGCTCAAGTGAGAAAATCACAACATAAGGGGTATGTTTCATGTGCATTGATTGGAAAGCAACTTGAAGAGCCATAAAGAAACACACCCTATTATCTGGCGTAAGCTTTCATCGGTGCAGATAGGCCTCTCTGTTTGTACCATATAATATGAAAGACAGGCTTACCCACCTTTTAATATAATGTGAGGAAAAAAGAGGCTCGATACGTAAAAGCCGGAAAGGAATACTCCCTTCCGGCATGAGAAATGATAAATCGATATAGTAGCAACGGTACTTACTGTGTAACCACAATCTTCTTTAGAGCTGCCTTAACACCGTTTTCCTCTACACTCAGAAAGTAAGTACCATTTTCAACTTCCGGTTTTTTGCTGATTTTGTGCTTACCGGCATTCAATGTGCCTTCATCCCATTGCTGCACGAGGAATGGTGAAGAATGATTGCGTTGGATTCGGATACACATCAATGTTGCTAACAGAGCTATGTTTTTGTCCAATACCTGTTGACTTATTGACTTTTAGCATAACCGTTTCATCATAGGCGTATTCACCGTCCATAGTTCTGAAGACAAGAGAGTATGGCTTTTGACGGGCTTGGTCCTTTGTTGGAGACCATGTGAACGTCCCTTCCAATTCGTTGCCATTGCCGGTTGGCTGCACATCAAAAGTTGCGGCATTGTCATCGAACAAGAAGGGCTTGCCGAATGCCTTAAAGGTGATGTTGTCTTGGGCATCCGGGTCATTTGCCAGCAACTTGAACTGAACGCTTCCCCCAGCAGGTAGATTCACCTCGTAGTTTCCGTTTTGGTTGGTGGAGAACTGATCCATGTTCATGATGCGGGCAAAGTTGTTGGAATCTGGTGTAACGATCATCTGCATATCCCGCCTGATCTCACCGATCTTTACCCCATTACGGAATTCTTCAACCAATATGGATGACACAAAATTGCCTAA
>PXTV01000166.1 GCA_003022985.1 Bacteroidetes bacterium SW_11_45_7
ATGACAGGCACATCTCTCCGTAACTCGGCACAAAGTTCGTTGGAGGGTAGGCTTTCCGTCTCGTTAAAGTAATTCGGGTTATTACTCACGTTATTTTGTGTTTTGATACCGGCAAAATCCACTACAATGCGGTAACAGTAGTACTGACCCTTTAGAACAGACGTATCGGTATAAGTAAAGTTCGCCAACCCATCAGCAATTTTGGTGTACCCCTTGCCTTTCAAGCCCCTGTCACACGTATCCGGTGTAAACGGATTCGGGCCTTTCCGTCTCCACACAGAAAAACCGGTAAATTCCTCTATATCATCACAAGGGTAGTTCGCATTCCATTCCAGATCAATATTGCCATTATCGGGCTCGACAGAGGTTAACTCCGGTGGAGGAGCAACAACCGTTATCTGCCATGTTTCAAGGTCTGTTAAGGGGATGGAAGTGCCGTTGGGCGAGGTGTAGTCATCTTCCGCCTTAAATACAACCTGGTAAGGTTCTTTTCTTATATGCTGGCATTCCGTATCCCAGCTAAATGTGCTTGTAATGCTGCCAATACCGGTTTGTTCAGGAAATTGCGCCTGATTACCGTCAACATTAAAAGGCCCTCCCGATGCGGATATGGTGACCGATTGAGTGGAATCGGGGTCCATAGCTGTCACTTCCTTCTCGAGCGAGCTCCCTGCTATGATACACGTATCCTTGACATCAGCTATCCGGGGTGGATCATTGGGCTGTTTTTCCACAATGATCTGCATGTCGCGCACCAAACTGCCCATAGGAATACCGTCCCTGTACTCCTGTACCAATATGGCAATATTGTAGACACCCATCTTCTTAGGAACAGCCCATACAATCTGACCGGTATTTTGATCGATTGTAAAATTGTTATCGGGCCCTGGTAAAACCTCATCGGGGTAATCGTAGCCCGGAACTTCCGTTACAGGACCGGAGCGAGGGGGAATAAGCTTGAAGGAAAGACTGTCGCCATCAGGATCGTAAGCATTGGGATTGTGGCGGAATGTATCGTTCTTATTGGCAAAGTCGATGGGAGGTTCAAGCAGCCGGGGCGAGTTATTTTCCCCAAAAGTGGAAGGATTGTAAATCCTGAGCGTATCTTCAATGAAAAACGGAACGCCCACTGAATTGGCAATATTGACAATATTATTAATCCTGTTCGGGTTGGTCATGGATACCTTGTAAAATCCACTTGAGGGCACGCCATTATAGGTATGAGTGCCACGATACTTATTCACTTTGATGTCTTTGCCAATGGTTACGCCATATGGTGTTCCGTTCTGAATAGGCCCATTAAAGCGCTCAAGCGTGTCGGTTGTACCATCGCCCCAATCGATGGGCAAGGTTGGCCGGTCTTCAGGTGCGCTTTCTTTTGTGTAAGTAACAATTGTTGCCTCGTAAGACAAGAAAGATATCTGGCGGAAATAGATTTCCCCGGCCCGGTTGTGTGTGGCTTTTGCAACGAAAGCAACCGATAGCAAGACTGCCACAAGAAAGAGGACTCTTTTCATAATTACCGTTTCGGTAGGGGAGGCAGCAAGATGGCTCGCTTACCCCTTCGTTTCTTTTTAGAAGCTACAATTACAACGATGACAATGGTGGAAATTGTTCATTTCCAGCGGGTTGAATTGTGCACTTCATCAAATGGTGGGCTGTGCTGGTTCCGATTTACCTGATCGGGATGAGAACCAGCGACCTCTGCCGTGTGAAGACAGCGCTCTAAACCCGTGAGCTAACAGCCCCATTTCGTAAAAATAATACCGATGGCTGACAAATCCAATCGAAAGCCATCATCACTTGAGGCATGCCCATTGAATTGAAACAACCTCTGCATAGTTCCCCAAAGCGCTTACCATCCCCATTTTTTAGGATGGGGATGGTCTTGTTGAAGAGTGAAAACCCGCGATATGTTAAATCCGAAATGAATGTCACCATCGAGCCAATTCCCGGTGGTTTCGGTCACAAATATCTTGGGGACCATGCCACGGGAATTGGTCAAATGGAGCTGAAAAACGTGGCCGCCCGTCTCGATATCCACGCCCAATGAGAGAGCATTTTGCACATCTTCTCCATTGTTCCTGGACACGATCTGGCCGTCTGGCACATAGAAGTATTCAGCGTTGATGGTAACACTTCCCGTAACCTTAACCCGCCCCCCGGTGCCAATGGCGTATACATCGTTGTGATCCTCTTGGGTGGCCACTAAGTTGCGGTGGACAAGCGTTGGCGAAAGCTGCAACGAAAGCCAGTCATTGAATTTGCGGGCTATCAGGGCCTTATAGGAATAATACAGGCGCGAGGTAAATTTATTGTCCCGGTCGGTATTGTCCCACTTCATCGTGTTGATGGCCATATCGGAAAAAAGCGTCAGGGAAATGGGCATATTGCGTTTGCCCGAGCTTTGCCAGAGCAGCCTGTATTTGAGGAAGCCATCGTAAGTGTTTTCAAAGGAGCTGCGGCCACCGCCTATCGTGAGCCGGTCCGTTGGCGAATATTTCAGCCGAAGATGGACTGTGGCATTATCCAGGCCAAAGAACTGCTGAATGCCACCATTGACGCGCCCAAAGCGGTGACTCACAATGAACTGCAATACGCCACCGGCTGGTGTTTCCACGGAATGACCATTGATAATGCGGTTGTCCTTAAATGTGGCGGATTCGTAGTCAACGATCTGATCGTCTTTTGTTTCTTTCTCCAATTCCTTCATCAGATCATCCTGAGCCCTAACGGGAAAACCATTAATAATAACGAAGAGCATCAGAAAAATGCCACTTTTGCAACATCCAAGGAAGTTGCTTGCCGTTTTGTGGTTGCTCATCCTTTGTCTCTATTAGCACCGGGAAAGTTATCAATTGTATTTCCGGTATTTGATGTCCACATGGACATCCACCGTATCTGCTATGTTATCCTGAACCACTTTGGGAATCGTGATATCGTAATTCTTTTGCTTGGTTTTGGTGACCCCGTGAATGGTTAATTCCCCTTTCACTTTAGCTTGATACTCGCCTTCTTCTTTCAGGTTCAGCTCATTGATATTAGTGATTTTACCTTTGAACTTGGATTTGGGATATTCATCCGAATGCATAAACTTTTCGTTAAAGTGCTCCTGCATGAGCGCTTTCTCGAATTGAAAGCCTTTGACGGGAAGAGAAAACACGAGTTTCCCGGAGCCGATCTCGAGAATACTGCTCACCTGGTAGTTATGAGCTTCAATGTTCTCCACCGGAGCTTCAGAGTAAAACCAAATGTGGCCGTTGCGGGCAATGTGTTTCTGGGCCCGGCAGGTAACAGTTATCGCTGTGAACAGGAGAAATAACGAAATGATCTTTTGCATTCTGAATAAACTTTCATGTCAAAATTAAGATCAACCACTGACATTAAGGTGATGTAGTTTCCCGCTTAATTATCGGGTGCTCCGGCATCGAGCCATGCCTCTACCTTGTCGATTTGGCACTGAGTTAATGATTCAGGATCAGGGGGCATATCTTGTTGACCAACAACACGTTGGCGCATGGAACCATTATCAACTTTAGCCTTAACTCTTGTGTAATTATTGAAGATCCCATTTCCGGTACCTCCTGCCACATGACAACCACTCGTAGCACAATCGTTCTCGATGATCGGCTCAATATCTTCGGCATATGAAACGTTCACAGTATCGCATTCGATATCAGGATAAAGCTCTTCTTCATTATCGTATTGACAACTTGTTGGCAACAGACTTATAATGGCTAAGCCAATAATAAAATAAGACAAAAATTTCATAAAAAAAACTTTACTTCATCACCTTACCAAGCAACAGAGTACCAAAATATACCAATCAAAAAATAATCACTAACTCTAAGGCATTCCGCTTCGACATATCTGCATCAGAAACAACTTTTAGCAACGATAGATGTTCAGATAATGTTCAGCTACCTATCATTATTTTGTGCAATGATCTTTTGGGGCTTTGCACACCCCAATGTTGCTGAAATTGACAAAAAATTGCTACTTTTCCAATGCACTGATATTCCTTCGTGCTATCTAACGATTGAAAACGGAACAACTATGCGCATCGTAAAAATAATCGGCAATATTTTGCTGGTAGGATTCATTATAGGGATCGGCTTTGCCGGTTGGCTCTACAACAAACCGCATCGGGATATAGGGGCTGAAGAAGCCGATTACAACCTATCAGCTAACGAGCTTTTCGAGGCGTTTCTCAGGGAAGAGGAGCAAGCAAATAAGAAATACCTCAATAATGTGGTGCAGGTCAACGGCTCTGTTAAAGAAACAAGCATCGATCAAAAAGGGCGTGTAAGTCTCGTGCTGGCTGCTGAGGAGGCGGACATGGGTGGCGTCAATGCCCGTGTTGGCAAGGATAAACAAATTACAATCAAATGCCGGTGCATCGGCTTTGAAAGCGACCTGTTTAAGGAAGTAAGACTGGACAATTGCAGTTTCGTGAACTAAAAGATCGGCAAGCCAGGTAACCTTCTTTCCTGTTGTTATCGTTCTTTCCCAATCGGTTTTTCAAACCATAACGGTTTACAACCATCCTTATTCATCTCATGAGCGCAATATGCTCAATTCCTAAAACTTATAGCCGAAGCTAACACTGAAGGACCGGCCGGGGCTCAACTTGCTAAAGACCTTATTATCAGCTTTGTAAGCATCAAAGTACTCCAGTTTATCATCATTCAGAATGTTGTCCGCTTTGATGCCAATACTTAGCCGGTCTTCCTTGCCCAGGGTTTTGCTGGCTGTCAGGTTTAAACTGTGGAACGGATCGGAATAAACATCGGGCCGGTCATTTACACCAACAATCTGTAACGTTTTGCCCTGGACATTATAATAGAGGCCGGCTTCAATCCCGTTTTCCTTTCCCTTGTAGGATAACCCGGCATTGATGATATAAGGTGACTGGCCGGCCATTGCCCGTGTTTCCTCCACTTCCTCACCTTCTCTGGCACTTTCGCGCCTCGACTCCAACTCATTGGCTGCAATATCCACGCTCGATTTGGTGTAGGTGACATTGGCGTTAACGGAAAGCGGGGCCAGGGCGTCAGTTAAATAGCCCAGGCTTTGCCTGAGCTCCACCTCAACACCCATTGCACGTGCGTCACCCACATTTCTCGGTTGCACGTTATTCTTGGCTTTCACGAACTGGACAATTTCAATGGGATTGTGGAACTGCTTATAGAAGCCACTGATGGATATCATTTGGCCGCGATTGTGGAACCACTCCCAGCGGAGATCGAAGTTGTTGATCCGTGTTTCTTTTAGATCACCTCCCCAAATGGTCTCGCCTTCAGCATTTTGATCCGGAATGAGGCCGCCAATGTAAGTACGGCCTGTGATGGGATCGAAAATCGTGGCCTTGGATGCTTCTTTGAAGGAAGGCCTTGCAATTGTCTGCGAATAGGAAAACCGCACGCTCTGCCCTTCCGGTATAGCATAATTCAGATTGACAGCCGGAAAGAGATCAATGGCATCAAGAACTTTTTCATTGTCAAGCTCTTTGTTGTTAACCGGATCATAGCCGGTATAACTCAGCCCGCAAGCCGAGAGTAGCGGTCATATTTGTAAACGGTACAAACTCGTTAGAAGCATACAAACTTGCTCGATTGCTATTGGAAGAATACTTGTTGGGATTATTGGGGATAAAATTCGGGCTGTAAATGGTACCGTTAGGATTCTCTTCCCCCCACAGATTCTCATCCTTCAGGATTTGGTCCGGGTTAGTACCGGTTATATCAACACCTGACTGGGGAACAATGTCAAATGCTTTGATCTCATAATCGCGCTGTTTATAGGTATAAGAGCCACCAAACTTGAATTTGGCCTCGGTATCGTTGAAGAAGGTATAGCTTCGCTTCACATCAACCTTCCCCTGGTAATTCATTTCATGTAAATCCCGCCATATCCGCTTGGGAATGCCCGCTTCACTTCCTATGGAATAACCGGGTCCATCCGTGCGTATCCGCGAGTAGCGGGTATCAGGTGATTTGACTATGGATAATGTGGGTGATAATTTCCATTCAATTTCCCACGCTTCCCGATTGAAGGAATGGATCCCGTTCAACAGGGCATTGGTGAGGGAGCGCTGTTCATATTCGAGATTGTGTTGCTTTGCTTGAAAGTTGGCGCCCTGGTTGGCCCCGGTGTAGTTGTAGAGGCCGGCACTCGATTCACCGTTTTGGAGATGAAGGACGTCCAGGCTGTACTTGGATTTTTGGGACTTGATGGCCAAACCGCCAAGACCGGCTAATACAACGTTATTTTTACCCAAACTGCCTTGTTGGAGCTCCCTGGCTTCCAACTCGTACTTGGATCGATCATCCGGTTTGCCGTAAAAATTGTATTCCACTTCGTTGTAAAACGTAGTGGTATTTTCATAGGAAAGGGCAACATTGTAGCCGATTTTCAGGTCATTTCGTTTCATTTGATTACCTGCCGACAGCCCAAGGCTGACATCCATAAAGCTGGCGTTGCGCTTTGCCGCCATATTTTTATTAAAGTTTTTGAGAATGGTTTTAAAGGACTTTGCTTTGTCAGGATTGCCAATGGCTTCCGCTTGAAACGGCACATCGTCTGTATTCTTGGTGGGAAGTGACCGCGTGCCGTCATCAAAACCCAGGAAGTCGGTATTGCCGCCATCATAGGCAAGATAACTATCGTTGAAGTGCATGGATGGTGTGTAACCTGCGCCAGCTGATATGCGAAATGTCTTCTTTGTAGGAAAATCCTTTGTACGAATATTGACAAGCCCGCCCGTAAAGTTAGCCGGTAACTCAGCTGAGAAGGATTTGGATACGATCATGTTCGAAAGGATATTGGTGGGGAAAATATCCATCTGGAGGGCATTCCGGTTTGGGTCAAGACCGGGCACACTGATGCCATTTAAAGTTGTTTGCGTGTAGCGGTCACCCAAGCCGCGGACATAAACGTATTTTTCTTCCTGAATGGAAACACCTGTTACCCTTTTAATCGCTTCTGCCGCATTGCCATCACCTGTTTGATCAATCGTCTCGGCCGATATGCCATCGATCACATTAGCTGATTTTTTTTTCATAGTGAGCATGGCCTGCTCGCTATTCCTGCTCCGTTCAGCCGAAACAACAAATAATTGGCTTCGTCAGGTTTGATGGTGACACCTTTGATGGTCTTTTTTTGGTAGGAGACATACGAAACACGTAGCGCATAGACGCCCGTATCCAATGCGAGCTCAAATTTGCCATCGATATCTGTTGCTGCCCCCTTATTACCATTTTTCACCACAACATTGACGCCTACCAATGGATCGCCACTTTTATCATCAATTATCTGCCCCCGGATTTTACCGGTTTGAGCATTTGCGGAAATGCTAAAGATGATGCATAAAATGGCTGTGAGGGAATATCGAAAAATCATGTTTTGATCGTTTGGATTCTTTGTCAATCATTTTTTGCCCGGTAAAAGACCTTTAGCCCGAAAGCACACTGCCCACGGGCTAAAGGAGTAAGCCGGGTTGGTATTGGATGTTAGAGGTCGCCCAATCCACCAGCTTCCGAAGCCCAGGTCCAACCGAATTTTGACTTATCAGCTCCAACACCCGAACTTGAGACAACGGAGGCATTGGGCTGTTTTTGATCAAAGGCGTTTTGTGGTTGCCCCTCGTCAACACGGAAGATAGAATCGATTTTGGTATTCCCTTCATTCAGATGGCTCACGTTGAATTCCAGGTTCTGGAACGTCACATCATCGTTCAGGTAATTGCTAACAGTTTCATCATCATTGAGCTCAAAATCAGAGCTCCGGGAGAAATTGAAGAAGTAGAGATTTTGCAAATTGGCTTTGGCGCCATCTCTCAAGTCAGCATATTCGCCACCTCCGGTACCATTCTCGTTATACCCTTTGATGGTGCCGTTTTTGAGCGTATAAGTGCCGCTGGCAGAGCCCTCGGGGCCATCAAGCTCAAAGGCATGATCCGATTGGGAGCCCTCCACAGCGATGATATTGTCGAGCGTCCCTTTGTACGCTTGATCCATGTCAAAGGCATCATCGGCCTGGTTCCAAACAAGGACGTTATCAACATTAACAGTGCCGCCAAAGCACTCAATTCCATCGTCCTGGTTGGCAACAATTTCCAGATTCTCCACTGTTGTGCCCGTTCCGATACCGCCAAGTGTAATGCCGTTGATCTCGTTGCCTTCACCGATGTTGGCGCCTCCGTGCCTGACAGACACATATTTGAGAGTGCCTGCGTCATGGCCGGGACTCGATCCTCCGTATTGGCCTGTCTCATCGCTCGCAGGAATGCCTTCCACTTGATCGGTGTTCTGATCTGCAGAGATAGGGGCATTCCCTAAAATGATCAGCCCACCCCAAAGGCCATTTTGCGAAGGCTCAAGATTCGGGCTTTTTACATCACCGGGTTGAATTTCGTCAGCGATGGAAGTGAAAATGATGGGTTCAGCTGCTGTTCCCTTAGCGTTAATTTTCCCGTCTTTAGCAATGACAAGTGCTGTTGCATTGGCACCTGACCCGGCTTGTCCTTTGATAATGGCACCAGATTCAATAGTTAGCGTTGCGCCATTGGTAACGGAAATTCTGTCGCCCAATTCGTAAACATTGCCACCTTCCCAGGTTTCATCTTCGGTAATGTTGTCGGTGATAACTGATGATTCATCAGTATTGTCGTCATTTTCATCATCCTTGCATGACATGACACCGAGAATGAGTGTTGCTAATAAAAAAAGATTTAAAGTTTTCATGTTGTTTCCAATTTTCATTTTTGAGAAATATCTTTCGTGTTCGATTTCGTTTGCAAAAGAATTACAAGCATGTAAAGGGCGGGTAAAAGGGAAATTAATGAAATGTTAAGTTTATTAAAGCAGCATTTAGAGCGACTTTAGACCTTAGGAACAGTCCTGTTTTTAGAGTAGAAGCCGTTGCCTTCACTTATCTGCCGGTAGTTAACAATTCGTTAATACTGGCTTAAACAAGGCGCAATGAAGCGGGGTTAAGTTTGTATTGATATTCTCTTAATGAATTAACAAGGATCAGCTCATGACAAATGATAACATTCAAATCCTCATTGTAGATGATGAGCCGGATATCATCGATTTTTTGAGTTACAATCTTAAACAAGAGGGTTATCGAACTGCTTCGGCAACAAGTGGTCAGCAAGCGTTGCAACAAGCGGAACAAAACCCG
>PXTV01000167.1 GCA_003022985.1 Bacteroidetes bacterium SW_11_45_7
CCCCAGCCAAGGACGCCAATACCGTTCACCATGGGTGTGTGGGAGTCAGTGCCGACAAGCGTGTCCGGAATAGCCCAGCCATCCCGTTCAATAACTCCCTGAGCGAGGTATTCGAGGTTCACCTGGTGGCAAATGCCCATGCCGGGTGGTACAACCGTGAAATTATCGAGCGCATGTTGCCCCCATTTGAGGAATTGGTAGCGCTCCTTGTTACGCTCGTACTCCTTCTCTACGTTTTTCTTATAGGCATAGTCCGTACCGAAGAAATCGACTTGCACTGAGTGGTCAGTGACCAAATCGACAGGAATGGAAGGATTGATCTTGGTGCCGTCTTTGCCCTTGCGATTGACTTCCGAGCGAATGGAAGCAACATCGACAATGGCCGGTACACCCGTAAAATCCTGCATCAAAACGCGAGCCGGCTTATAAGGTACATCAGTGCCGGAGCCCCGGGGATTCCAATTGCGCAGTGTTTCAATGTGGTCATCCCGCACAGCAAAGCCATCGTGGTGGCGAAGGGCATTTTCCAGCAAAATGCGAATGGAAAACGGTCAAATATAGTGATTCGTTAGGTCATGTTAAGTCGTGTGGATTGCAATAGTTGCGGTCTTTTCCCGTCAACAACTTTCTACAAAACAAGCAAAAAATTGCGGCTTTGGTTCGTATGCTTATCATCAATGCAGCATGTCATCTCACCCCTCCTTCCATTACAGCTGAAGCCGCCAAAAAGTGCAAAAAAAAAGCCCGCTACAGCAGAAGCCATAGCGGGCAAAAGAGTGGAGCTGGAGGGATTCGCTATTACCAGTAGTAATCTGGTCTTCAGTTTCCTGAAGTGTTGGACTATCTCATCATCCCAAACGAGTCGGGAGCCGGGCGCTAACCTGGTTTTACATGTGAAGCGTCACAAATCCAGTAGTCTCTGCACCTTCTTCTTCCTACGAAGCTTGGCTCAGGGTTGCCCTATTGATAACTTAGGCTTCCCTGAATTC
Source organism: Bacteroidetes bacterium SW_11_45_7 (assembly GCA_003022985.1). GTDB lineage: Bacteria > Bacteroidota > Bacteroidia > Chitinophagales > SW-11-45-7 > SW-11-45-7. Next base: position 990 of record PXTV01000167.1, read on the forward strand.
ACCCGGTTATTAACTGTATGTTGCCATACAGTGGGTCCGAATCTTGAACCCTCGTCCAGCCAGGATGCTGATATACCGTCTACATGCTTAGTTACCTGTTGATTGTCGGGGAATTGCCGGTCAGGCAACCAACCTACAATTCCCTTACCTCCTCAAGTTTCACCGGAGCAGCGGAGGAAATACGCCGGCTAACCCGGTATTTCTGATGTTCCATCACCGGCCTACCAGGTAAAGCCACGTGAGGAACAATGGCTGGTTAAGACCTTGTCTTACGCAGCCATGGCGTAGTCAGACTCGCCATCTAAAAGAAAAAATCGCACATTTGGATTATCGAGGAAAACATGCAATCCTCGGCATGCAGGTATATCAACATGTCCTGCTGTCGATTCCGGTCAGCCCCATCATGTAAAAGAACGTTGTGTTGAAACTCCTTCTAAGCTTCTTTCCCTTCTAATGCTAACAAGGGATGTAAAAGTTCCTGAATCCTTTGAAAAAGAACGTGAACTGCGGGCAAATTTATTTTTCTTTGAGTGGATTTTGACGAAAAGTTGAACGCATGACAATCGGTATCATTCGCGAGGGAAAGCAACCTCAGGATAATCGTGTGCCCCTTTCGCCAGCCCAGTGTAAAACATTGATGGCTGATTATCCGAATGTTGATATTCTCGTACAACCCTCTTCCATTCGCTGCTTTACCAATCAAGAGTACGAGCGAGAAGGTGTACCTCTTCAAGAGGACCTGACAGATTGTGATGTTCTTCTTGGCGTAAAGGAGGTGCCGATTGACATGCTGATCCCTGACAAAACGTACATGTTCTTTTCCCACACCATCAAAAAGCAACCGCAAAACCGGCAATTGCTTCAAACGATTCTTAAGAAAAACATTCGCTTGATCGATTACGAATTGCTGAAGGATCAAAAGGACAGGCGTGTGATTGCATTTGGTTGGTATGCTGGCGTAGTTGGCGCTCATAATGGCTTAATGACCCGGGCTGACAAAACCGGCAGCTTTCAATTACCAAAAGCATATACATTCAGGGATTTGCGAGACCTCAAGGATTATTACAAAACTGTGAAAGTGCCGCCTCTTAAAATTCTCCTGACAGGTGGCGGGCGAGTGGCCCAGGGAGCCCGTGAGGTGCTCGACTGGCTCCGCATCAAGCGGCTGTCCAAAGAAGAGTTTCTCGCTGTCGATCAGCCGGATGAGCCGGTTTACGTCCAGCTCCAATCAGCCGATTTGTACGAACCGGTCGATGATAAACGCTTTGAGCTTGCTGATTTTTACAGCAACCCGGGCGCGTTTACATGCACCTTTCAACCCTTTTACACCTCAATTGACCTGATGATCAATGCGATCTATTGGGATCCCCATGCTCCGCGTTTTTTTACAAGGGATGATATGAAACGGAAAGATTTTCGCATCCGCGTCATTGCGGATATTACATGCGACATTGAGGGCGCTATACCGGCTACTTACCGCGCTACAACCATCGAAAAGCCCGTTATGGGTTATGATCCCGCCAATGAAAGACCTACGGAGCCCTATCAGCAGGATACAGTGGATATCATGGCGGTTGATAATTTGCCCAACGAATTACCGCGAACAGCGACATGATTGACAACGCAACAATTGCTCAAAACGGTTCGCTCACGCCAGCCTTTTCCTACTTGCAGGATTTTGTGGATGGCAAAGAGTGACATCGCTTTCTCAGGAAGTGAGCTTTTGGCTGCGCTGTTTCAACATATAACCGTACAATTGGGGGAAGAACACCAAATAAAGGACAAGAACAATCCCCGGAAAAACGGTTCCGGCAGATAATTGCCATCCGATCCAATTCATCACCGACACCACGATCAGGATTTCGCCAATGACGCCTACCGGGTACAAAATGCTGAACAAACTGTAACGAAGCCAGGTGATTGGGTGCCACTCGCTTTCCCGCAAGAGCTGAAAGTAATAGAAGTAGCGAATGATCTCCGTAATGCTCCAGGCGCCCACGATCAGATGCCAGCCACTTACACCGCTAATGGTCAGGAAATATTGAGCAGGTAAGAAATAGAGTAAGACAACGACAAATACGCGTGATAAAACCTGGATGAACGTAGAGAAAACAGGAGAACGCACCCACCCCATAGCCGCATGGCCAACTTCCAAAACAGCCGCCCATTGGGCTATGCTGAGCAGGATGATCGCTAACGAATCGATATGAAAACCGATCAATACCTCATAAAACAAAAAGACAAGCCATGCGACAGCTAAGATGAGGTTATAGACTTTTAAGTAGGTTCTCAGCTTCGCTGACATCATCAAACATAGATTTTATACTGTTATGGATCAGCAGTATTGGTAATTGGCGATGAACTATGAGAAAAGGCCCAACTAAGAATTTGGCACAAACGAATCACTTGCCGTCAACCGTTCCAATACGGTTTTGATCAATTGTTCGATTGTACGTTGTGGAGCCTTGCTGTATTCCTGGTGAATCCGATCAGCCACAACTGCGTTCAGTGATAGACCGCGATGGCCCAGCAACCGTGTTAACCCGTAGATGCCACCGGTCTCCATCTCGAAGTTTGTCACTTTTGTTCCGTTATCATCGAAATTTTGCAATTGATCGATGAGGTTGGGAAATTTTGGCTGGGCCCTTATCATACGTCCCTGTGGGCCGTAAAAGCCATTGCACGTGGCTGTTATACCCCGGTAAAACCCTTCATCAAAATGGGCGAGCAAGTCGTTTGATCCTCTTACAACATAGGGCTTGATCCCAAGTTCATCGAAATCGATCAACTGGTTGAAACCGCTGATCATCCTTCGTTCTTCGTCATCATAAGGAAATTCGTAGTAATTGATGAGGCCATCCAGGCCCAAACCATGAGAAGAAGCCACGAACCCATCCAATTCCACAAAGTCCTGTAAACCACCGGAGGTGCCTATGCGTATGATATTAAGGGAGGTCAACTCATCTTTGATCGTTTTATCCTGTAGATCGACATTCACCAATGCATCTAATTCATTGAGAACAATATCGATATTATCCGTACCGATGCCGGTTGACAAAACGGTAAATCGATGTTTACCAATAGTGCCGGTATGAGTAAGAAATTCGCGTTTTTGCTTGCGCTTGTCAATGTTGTCAAAATGCTTCGATACCTTTGGGACACGAGAAGGGTCGCCAACCACAATAACTGTGGGAGCTATATCTTCCGGCAACAAGTTGAGGTGATAAATGCTTCCATCTGGATTCAGGATTAATTCGGAATCAGCTATTTGTTTCATGCAGAAATATTTTATTTTAGTGAACAATATTGCAAAAATTTAAAAAAGTAAATTATGGAGCTAAAAATCGAAAAAATATTAGTCCCTACTGATTTTTCGGAACTGTCCATGACCGCAATGAAATATGCCGGTTTAGTGGCCCGCGAAACGGGCGCAAAACTGTTGATCCTTCACGTCATGGAATCCTATGAGTACAATACAATTTTACAGGATGTCATTAACTATAACGAAGTGCTCCAGGAGGCCGTAGATAAAAAAATGGCTAAGATCAAAGAAGAGCACGAAGAATTATGGAATGTTGAGGGAGAGGTCAAAATCGTCCAGGGTAAAATTCATCAACAAATCAAAAATGTTGCTGATCAAGAAGATGCAGACCTCATTGTAATGGGCACTCATGGAGCCACCGGCATAACGGACCTTGGCCGCTTTGTGCTGGGTTCAAACGCATCTCGTACTGTGCAATTGACAAAGATTCCTGTTCTTAGTATACGTGGTGAAAGGGAGCCACAATTCAATAAGATCGTCCTGCCGCTTGATGTCACAAAAGAAACAACCAAAAAGCTCGACACCACAATTCTCTTAGCCAAGACGTTTGATGCAGAAATTCATGCTGTTTCGGTATCCACGTTTTTTGAAGAGTTCAGCACCGACATTTATGATCTGCGCAAAAAATTGCGGGAGGTAGCTCAAAAAATCACCGATGCGGGTGTCGAATGCCATACGGAAATGCTTCGGCACGATAGTGTGCCCGATTCTGTCGTTGAATATAGCGATAATATCAATGCCGACTTAGTGGTCATCATGACCAAGGAAGAAAAAGATCCCGACAAAGCTGGTCTTGGGGCTACGGCCCGGCAAATCATCAATCGTTCAAATGCCCCTGTACTTAGCATGCACCCAAGACACGCCATGATAGGCGAAAAAGTTGAGGGCTAAACCCGTAAATCCACCAAAAATGAAAAGCCGCCTTTGTAATAATCAAGGCCGGCTTTTTTATTGAAATATGAGATATTGAGACCGACAAGTTCTTTCAGAACTTAACCAGTTTTTTCAGCTCCTTGCCATTATCAGTTTGAATGTCCAACAGATAAACGCCTTGTTGAAGCTCTTGGCTGGATAGTGAAATAGCAGCATTGGAGCCTTGCTCCATTTCCTTTACAAGTTTACCTTGCCCATTGTAAAGGCGAATGCTTACTTCCTCAGTATCCAAGGGTAACTTGATCATAAGTGGTGACGTGCCTTTACTAAAGCCACTACTATTCAGGAAAGTGATTTCCTCATAGCATTTTTTTACCCTAACCTCCACTTGATCCAGATTTTTCCCTTTTTGAGTGAAGGCCCAAACGGTATATGTAGTTGTGGAATCGATAGATACTAAAGGATTGGGCAAAGTGGGATCGGAAAGTCCTTTCTTTGGCAGCCACCGGAACGTTGCGTTTTGCATTTTGGATGTAGGAGATCCTCCAATTCTTGTTTTTCCCTCAGGGCATATCCTCACATCATCACCTGCAGAAACATCAACACTGTCATTCAATGAGTTACAAAAAGAGTCTTGAGCCGCATTTTGCACAAGTTCGCGCTTAGCCAAAATCTCATAGATATCGCAATAATTCTCCCCGTCAAATAAGGTAGTATCCGCTTGAATAAGCAAATCAGCAGCCTGGAGCATGCTCATATTAGAGGAATAACTGTATAAAGACTGGAAGAGTAGCGAATCGGTGACGCCTCTTCCTAAACGGAAGTACAAATCCATTAATGTAGCAGAAAAGATTTCGCCATTAAAATAGATACCTGCACCAGAAGCGTAATCTGTGTAGGTCTTTTTGGTATTAGCAAGCCGCCCACTCCAAAACTCGTTATGCCCATCCCAGGTAAAGACATTATGCCAGTTGAACGAATCGATGGAATGGGAATACGAAGCGGCAATATAATCGCATAGTCCTTCATCGATGGCATTGCGCTCACTGCCGTTATTGGTATTGGGGCTGGCGCTATGGGAAATGGCGTGCCCGTATTCATGGACAATCACATCAGCATCTTCTGCATCATCAACGCCCCCTTCCCCAAAGGCGATGCGTGGTGGATTGGTACCGGGTGAAAACGTGGAATTGTCGCTGCCATTTAATGCGTGTGGATCAACATGAATGGGATAGTTAACCAAACTGTCGAAGCCAATGCTATTCAAGTAATGCTTGTAACGGCTTATGTGATACACTGCATTCACATCTTCAAATGCCGTTTCCTTACGTGTATAATCAAAGAAAGGCACAGAGCTTGTGACAGGTGTAACAGTTGGCGGATTACTAAAATCAATGATTTCGACAAAATTGTTGCTGAGGACGTATTGGCTATCCTTTTTTGTAACGGGTAATGGGCGGACAACCCGCTCGTTATTGAGTAAAGTCTTATCCGAATCATTTGCGTTGACATAAGGTGGGCCATAAGTAGTCTTGGCTGTGGTGAGGGGATCGGGTAAAAAAACAACAGCATTTGCTTCTACTATGGAATCTGAACGAAGTGATGCATAGCGGTTCAAATCACGTTGACGAAGAATCTCCATATCCTTTTCTACAATGTACTCATCGTAAATCAAGCGTGAAGGGTCTATTGCCTTGATTTGCAGAACTACTTGGGGTGGCGTGCCTTCTTGATACAAGATATATTTTTGCCATTCGTATTTTATTTTGTGATCATAATAATCCTGAATAATGGAGTGAGCAATTCGCTCAGCATCAATAGCTTGTGCCCGGCTTTGGACCTGGTTGATCGACCAGTCTGAAGTTGCTACTGTATTATCGAAGATGGATAAGATGTCCCCATCATTTGCCACATTGAGCTTGGCCCGGGCATTGTAAACGGGAAAACCGGCAAAGGTTTGATTGAATAAAAAATGCTTCCCACCCGGACTATTCTTACAAGCATTGAGCACAAGATCGCTATGCCGCCCATCAGCCGAAAGGTGGTGCTTCAACAAAATCTGTGCAATTTCAGCCGTTGAGGCAGCCGTGTCGATTTGACCATCGGGAAAATGAAGATCAGGTTTGCCGGGAGTGAGACCCTCTGCTGGCTCTCGTTCCATTTTAGGCGTTTGAGCTGACCCACTCCCCATCAACAAAAGGGGCAGCACAAATGGGAGAAGTCGATATGTCAGGATAGTAAGAATACGCATGAAGCAAACTCAATCGGCTAATCAATCTACGAATTTATCGATAAAGGTTCAATGGAAATACGGGAAAATCGTTTCAAATCATTGAGCAAGGATTGGCCATGTTCACCAACTTCAACTCTAAACATCCATTTGTTGTAAAATTGCTGCTCCAGGATGGTAACACCATCCCTGCTCAAAAAATTCATCACTTGATCGATACTGTCAAACGGACAACGAACAAGATATTGCTCCCTCCATTTACGAGTGACAAGAGCTGCTCTTTCAAGTACATGGCCGGCAGCATCCCTGTAAGCTCTCACAAGGCCCGAAAAGCCAAGTTTCGTACCGCCAAAATAACGGGCCACGACTATGATCACATTCGTTATGTCACGCCCATCGATTCGATTGAGGATGGGCTGACCTGCTGAGCCGGATAGCTCTCCAGCATCATAGGTTCTGAAAAGCCGGCCTTGCTTCCCGTCCGGCTGCTCATCTGTCCCCATTCTGTAAGCAAAACAGACATGGCGGCATTTCGGTTGCTGTAGCTGCACTTCATTGACAAATGCCTTCGCATCATCTTCCGTTACTGAATGAGCCGCATATGCATGGAGCTTGCTCCCCCTGTCTTTCAGAAAGCCATCGCTTTTACTTGCTATTGTTCTGTACTGAAGCACTCTTCAGGCAAATGACATGATGATAATGGCGGCAAAAGCAAGGACAACGCCTGCAACATTGAACCGGTTCAATCTCTCCTTAAAAATGATGAAGCCGCCTATAGAGGATAAGGCCACAATAGCGATGTTGTTAACGGGAAAAATAACGGAATTTTCGAGCCCCGCATGATTCAGTGCCTGGATGATAAAGTAAATGGATGCATAATTCGCTATACCAAGCACGATTCCCGCCACCCAGCTCTGCCATTCGAGCTTTTCCCAACCGCGCAACCATCGGTAGAAGAAAACCACAACGCCTATAAGAAAGGAAGTGCCAAAGAGAAATGTAAGAAATGCATCTTCGTGCTGCGATTGCAGAAAGGTATTCTGCACGTAATTGATCATGGTATCAACAATTCCGCCACCAACAAACACGATAAACGGGAGCACCAACTTAAAGGGTGTAATATGACCTGTGATTTGCTCTTTATCCTGTGATGTGTAGTAGACAGCCAACATGGCCAGCAAGATGCCACCCCCTTTGAGCACGGTCACCGACTCGTTGTACAGGAAAATGGCAAAGATGGCGGGAATAACAAGCGATAACCGATGCGCTACTGCAGCAACCGTCACACCAATTTTTTGGGTGGTAACGCCTATCAAAAAGAACATCAGGATGAACAAAATGCCCAGTAAAAGCGCCCAGGGCAGCCAATCGGCAGATGCGAACGAGAGGAAGATTTGACGGTCATCCACAAGGGCAACTCCGAGTAGTACTGCAGCCAGATAATTCACCACAATGGCCTGAAAGGTGTTGATGTTATAGCGATCGAGCATCTTGAATTGCAACACAATGGATGAGGAACAGAGGATACTCAGGATGAGGTAGATCATGGTAAGATGGCCTTTTGTATTCGCTCTTGCACAAATCGGACTTTATTCTTTCCGGCCCGGGTATTCCTCTAAGCCCCTGGCAAGGCATTCGGTGGCTTGGCGGAGCTCGTCCTTTTCCAACACGTAAGCAATGCGCACTTCATCATGTCCCATGTCAGGTGTGGCATAAAAGCCGGAAGCAGGGGCCATCATGACGGTTTGATTGTCCAGCGAGAAGGACTCGAGCATCCATTGGCAGAATTTGTCGGCATCGTCAACGGGTAGGCGGACAGTTGTGTAGAAAGCGCCACCGGGCCGCGGACAGATAACACCATCAATTTGGGACAAAGCGTCAACAAGCAAATCGCGCCTGGCCACGTACTCATGCTTAACCTCATCGAAATAATCGCTGGGAAGATCGAGAGACGCCTCTGCAGCTATCTGGGCAAAAGTAGGTGGACTCAGGCGTGCCTGTGCAAATTTCATAGCTGTACTGATCACGTCCTTGTTGCGCGATACCAAAGCTCCTACACGAGCACCACAAGCACTGTAGCGCTTGGAAACGGAGTCGATTAAAACGGCATGCTCATCGATTCCCTCTTCTTCCAAAACCGAATGATGGGTGCGATCATCGTAACAAAATTCGCGGTACACCTCATCGGCAAACAGGAAGAGGTCATGCTTAAGCACCAAGTCCCGCAGGGCTTGAATCTCCTCCTTGGCATACAAATAGCCGGTGGGGTTGTTGGGATTGCAGATCATCACCGCCTTGGTTTTGGGGGTGATCATCTTCTCGAACTCACTGATGGGTGGCAGCGCAAAGTTGTTCTCAACCGAAGAAGGAATGGCTTTCACGTTCACATCGCCAGCAATGGCAAAACCGTTGTAATTGGCGTAAAAGGGCTCCGGGATGATGATCTCATCGCCCGCATCGAGACAGGAATAAAGGCCAAACGATATCGCTTCCGAGCCACCTGTTGTTATCAACATATCATCAGCCGTGACTTCGATGTTGTTGCGCTTGTAATAATCCACCAACTTTTCCCTGTATGAGGGGAAGCCCGCAGAATGGCTGTACTCCAGCACTTTGATATCGGCATGGCGCACAGCATCGATCATTGGACGGGGCGTCTCAATATCCGGCTGGCCTATGTTGAGGTGGTAAATCTTCTTCCCCTGCCGCTTTGCTTCATCAGCATAGGGCACCAACTTCCGAATGGGAGAAGCTGGCATCCTGGCTCCTTTCCTGGAAATCTGTGGCATGGGGCCAAAATTAAAAAACTCTGCCAGCGTAAACAGGCAGAGTTTTGATTTCGAGGGAATAAATACAGCCTCACACACTGATGGCTATCACAATCAAATGGATATAAGCTCCAAACTTTGGCAACAAGTATCAACCAAAAGCGAACTTGATGAGCATCAAGAGCAAACCATCAACAGGTAATGGCAATTAAGAAATCTTAATGCTCATGATCATGGTCACCATCGTTTTCATGGCTGTGATCACCTTCATCCTTTTTCATATTCTTTTTCACATTCCCCTTGATGAAAAGCTTCTCATTGCTGTCCGTATTCGCACTGATGGTCACCACCTTGGTGAAACGGCCGGGACGCCCGTCTGTGTCATAAACTACTTTAATGCTTCCCGTTTCACCCGGCTTGATGGGCTCTTTGGGCCATTTAGGTGTTGTGCAGCCACAAGAAGCACGGACATCACTAATGATGATGGGCTTTGTACCGTTATTGGTAAACTCGAACTCGTGCTTAGCCTTTGGCCCTTCAGGAATCTCTCCGAATTTGTGCGTGGTCTTGTCAAAATTAAAAGATGGGCCTTCGGGTGTCGCTTCGGCCTCGTTTTGGGCCATTGCCGATGACCCGATCATCATCAAAACCGTGAGGATTGTGAGTAAGTACTTCATGGGTGTTTCGTTTTTGGTTATTTGCAAAGTAATGAAAATCAATTAATATCTATACCGTTTTATCAATATCGATCAAATTTTGTGCCGATTTCCTTCCGTCTCTTACAAGAAGGTATTATTATCGATCAAAGAACACTTAATAGAAGAAGACCGGGCGCAAATTTCGTATATTAGCTTTATCAAAACATCAATCATGAAGGACGAGAAAAATATCGAGCTAACAAAAGATACAGATAACGGACTAACGTTCGAGACATTCAAGGAACAGGTGATCAACGATTTTGTATTGGCGTGCAAAAGCCGTGAGGCAAGCGTGCTGGCTCGTAAAGAAGTGCTCACCGGCAAAGCCAAGTTCGGCATCACAGGAGATGGCAAAGAAGCAGCCCAAATAGCGATGGCCAAAACTTTCAAAAATGGCGATTTCCGTGCCGGCTATTACCGCGATCAAACCCTCATGTTCGCTACGGGCATGGGCAATATGCAACAGTTTTTTGCCCAGCTTTACGCAGATCCCGCACTTCAAAACGATCCCTTTTCAGCGGGCCGTCAGATGAACTCGCACTTCGCCACGCGCAGTTTAGACCACAATGGCGAATGGAAACCCCTCGTTGATCAAAAAAATTCATCTGCCGATTCCTCGCCAACCGCAAGCCAAATGGCCCGCACTGTAGGCCTTGCCTTAGCTTCACGTGTTTACCGCGAGAACCCCGAACTGGAAGGCGAAGACACATTCTCACGCAACGGCAATGAAGTCACATTTTGCACCATTGGCGACAGTTCAGTTGCTGAAGGCGTTTTCTTTGAAGCCCTGAATGCGGCAGGAGTATTGAAGATCCCATTAGCCATTTCCATTTGGGATGATGGATACGGCATTTCCGTCCCTGTGGATTACCAGGTCACCAAGGGTGATGTGTCTGAAGTACTGGAAGGTTTCCGCAAAGACGAGAACGGCAACGGCTTCGACATCTACAAGATCAAGGGCTGGGATTATGCCTCCCTCTGTGAGGCCTATGAAAAGGGCATTGAGCATGTCCGGAGAACCCATCAACCAGCCATATTTCATATTGAAGAAGTAACACAGCCACAAGGTCACAGTACCAGCGGCTCCCATGAGCGCTATAAGTCCGAAGAGCGGCTCCAATGGGAGCGCGACTACGATTGCATTGTGAAAATGCGCGAGTGGATGATCGATAATGGTATTGCTACGGAAGAGGAGTGCGATAAGCTGGAAAATGACGCCAAGAAGGAGGCCCGCCAAATCAAAAATACTGCGTACAAAGCTGTACAAGACCCCATCAAAGAACAGATCAAGAAGAGCAGCGGGCTGTTTGACAAATTGGCAACGCAAAGCAGCCGCAAAGAAGATATCGAAGCGGTTAAAAAAGAACTGAACGATGCGATGGGTCCTGCACGGCTTCACGTGATGAAAGCCGTTAAAAAAGCGCTTTGGGTAGTGTGGGATGAACCCTCCGAAGGCCGCAACGAATTAGTAGAATGGAAAAATCAACTCGAGCAGGAGAATAAAGAATATTTCAACTCCCACCTTTTCAGTCAATCTTCATACAATGCGCTCAATGTTGAGGGCATCCCTGCTGAGTACAGCGATGATTCCCCTGTAAAACCGGGCTATGAAGTGCTGAATACGGCTTTTGATCATATCCTCGCCAACAATCCGCGCGTGCTTGCATTTGGTGAGGATGTGGGCCATATCGGTGGCGTGAACCAAGGGTTTGCAGGGCTTCTCATTGGCCAGGGCATTGGCATGGCCCAGCGTGGTCTCCGCCCCATCGCTGAAATTCAATACCTCGATTACCTGGTCTATGGGCTTGAGCCCCTCACGGATGATGTGGCCTGTTTGCAGTATCGCACCAAAGGCGGCCAAAAAGCGCCACTGATCGTCCGTACGCGTGGCCACCGCCTGGAAGGGATCTGGCACACGGGCTCACCGCTCGGTATGGTCATCAACTCACTGCGTGGCATGCATGTACTGGTTCCGCGTAACTTTACCCAGGCTGCCGGTTTCTACAACACCCTCCTCAAATCGGATGAGCCGGGCCTGATCATAGAGGTGCTGAACGCTTATCGCCTCAAGGAAACAGTACCGGACAATATCGGTGAATATACATTGCCGCTTGGCCAACCTGAAACCCTTACAGAAGGCCGGGACGTGACCATTATTACCTATGGAGCCTGTGTGAATGTAGCCAACGAAGCAGTTGAGCGGTTAGAAGGTGTTGGCATTTCCTGCGAGCTGATCGATGTGCAGTCGCTTTTGCCATTCGATATCGACCAGCGGATTGTGGCATCGCTCAAGAAAACCAACCGCGCTGTCTTCCTGGACGAGGATTATCCGGGTGGTGCCTCGGCTTATATGATGGAGAAGGTGCTTGAAGAGCAAAAGGGGTACTACTTCCTCGATTCCGAGCCGCGCACAATTTCAGCTCATCCTCACAGGGGCGCCTATGGCTCCGATGGCGATTACTTCTCCAAACCCAACCCGGAAGATGTCTTTGAAGAGGTGTACAAGATGATGAACGAGGTGGAACCGGAAAAGTGGCCGCTGTTTTTCTGATTTGAGGTTCGATGTTTGATATTTGAGATTCCACTAATTTTTAAACCGGTTCAATCCTTTCAGGTGAAAGCGTTGCGCACCCCCTAACCCTTGGTGGGGGAACCGCATGGCGTCATCAGGTAAGAGCCATGAAGCTGTGCGTTTGTGTTCTCCAGCCTGCCTCGCCTCAGGCGAGGGTGGCTGGGAGTCAGAGGAGCGCGGGGGGCAAATTGCTCGCCCCCTAACCCCCGTTGGGGGAACCGCAGTGCGCTTCATAGCTGGAGGAGATTAGCAACTAATCACCTCTTGGCGCAAGCCTGCCTGTCGGCAGTCAGGCATCCGCTTGTGCCTACACCCCACATTCCGGAGGTAAACAGAGGAAATTGGAAGATAGAGGGAACGAGTCTTATGCCACATTAATACAACATGCCGAAAAGCCAAAGAGGAACTTGATTACGGTAGCCGGTTTCAATATCATCGGCAGCAACGTAGGCGTTGGCAAGTCCCTTGAGCTGCTTACTGGTTTTGTTTTTGCCGCCAATTTCAAAAACATAGTGATCATTCACAAGGTAATCGCCCTTGTCGTGCATTCTTACGCTGGCGATATTACTGACTTGGTTCAGGAAAAATGTTTCCCTCATTGTGCCTGTATTAGCCTGGTTACCCGTAAGCGCTTCAAAGAGATTGGTGTTGTACAGGTAAATTTTATCGGGTTTGGCGAGATAACTCATGCCCTGTTTGCTGCTATGAAGAAGCTGTATAAGATGCGCTTCCGAGAGATGGTGGAGGTAGCGAAGCAGCGTATCCCTGGCTATGCCGGTTTTTTCACTAAGCGCTGATATATTGGGCTTAAAGGGGCCGGACGTTGCAATGACGTAAAGCAGCTTTTTGAGCTTGATCACGGAAGAGTAGTCCATGTTGAGAATGGCGGGCAAATCCGTTTCCAATATCGTATTAACTGTACTTTGCAAGCGATGATGGTAATTCCCCGGGTTCTCCCTGAAGTATGGATAGTTTCCTTTGCTCAGATAGTTCTTCATTGCCTTCAGGGGTTTGGTGGCTTGGGCAATTTCTGCGCTGATAGAAAGGTGATGGCTAAACAATTCATCAAGGCGAAGCGGCTTAAGGTCAATATTTTCTTCGAGGGCAATGTATTCCCGCAGTGAGAGTTCATTGAGCTCGTAGATCACCGCTCTTCGGCTGAGGTCTCCTTTTCCACTTGCTATTTGCAAGGCAGAGGAACTGGTCAGCACAATTTGCAAATCATGGTGGTCATCGTAGATGTTTTTTATTTCCTGCGACCATTCCGGGTATTTGTGAACTTCATCGATAAAAAGATACCTGCCGCCAGTATTGGCAAACTGCTCGGCCAGGTCTGTCAGGCGATTGTCTGCAAACCAGATATCGTCAAGGCTAACATAGAGCGCTTCTTCAGCAACACCGTGCGTTTCTTTGATATGCTGAAGAAGGAGTGTTGTCTTTCCTACGCCACGCGCTCCTTTTATGATGATCAATCGGTCTGTCCAATCGATCGTGGCGTGCAGGTATCTTTTAAAATTAAGAGCAACACCTTGCACTTTTTTGATAGATTTTCGAATCAGGTGTCTCATAACTGTTGTCTATGAACAACAAAATTAATGATCATTTCACTAATGCAGACAACAATTTGCAAAAATGGAGGCGTGTGGGCAACGCTGCCCCCTCTAACTCCCGGTGGGGGAACTGCATGGCGCCTTGCGTCTCTTGTACCATTTCGCTCAATTCTTTCCGATGCCCTTTC
>PXTV01000168.1:0-5513 GCA_003022985.1 Bacteroidetes bacterium SW_11_45_7
CCTACGGCTTTTAGTCCTGATGGTGATGGCGTCAATGATAAATTCCATATTATCGACCAACTCAACATTGACGAGCTAACGAAATACGAAGTCTACAACCGCTGGGGCGAGAAAGTTTTTGAAGGCGATGATCTAAATGATGCATGGAATGGCACGTATAAGGGCGAGGAGCAAATGATGGATATATATATCTACGTGATTGAAGCAATCAATTACGATGGCAAAAAAGTTAAGCGGAGTGGTAATGTGACACTTCTCCGGTAAACACCCCATTTCAAATTGGATTGCTATTCTTCCTAATGGCACAAATGCAAGCCGAATTTTTAGCCAATTCGTTTATAACGCCACCTATCCTCCTGTGATCGGCTAATTGGAGCAGTTTGACTTTCCGGGTTAGCCCTTGACTCTTGAGCCCTTGAGTGTTCTGATGATGCACGCAACGCAATCTACCGTCAAATTGTCCTAATTTTGCAGTATCAATCATTTAAATAACTCCCTATGAAAGAATTTACCAGATACATCAATTTCACGGTCCTAATAGCCATTATCATTTTGTCGAGTTGTGTCCCCCAAAGAAAATTTCAGGATACAAAGGCCGAGCGCGATCAATACAAGCAGCTAAAGGAAGATTGTGAAGAGACCCTTTCATCGCTCCAGAAAGAACACAATCAGCTGCAAAAGAAGAATCAGCGCCTTGAGGAAAAAGTCTCTTACCTGCAGGAAGATACGGCCATGCTCGGTCGTAAGTACCGCAAAACGCAAGCGATGAATGATAATCTAAACGACCTGTACGAAGAGGTGATTGCTCAGAATAAAAAACTTTTGGAAACATCTTCTTCTGAGCGCGCCAAATTGAATATGGAGCTTTCCAAAAAGGAGCGCAAATTGAGTAAGAAAGAGGAGGAACTCGATAAACTTGCTGATTCGCTCCGGCACGAACAACAACAGATCGGTCAGTTACGCAGTAATCTTCAAGAACGTCAACAAAAGGTCAACGAGCTTGAACGCGTGCTCGCGAAAAAGGATTCTGTGAATACTGCCCTCAAAAAGCGCATTTCTCAAGCTCTTTTAAGTTTTGATGACAGCGAATTATCAGTGGAGATCAAAGATGGTAAGATTTACGTATCCCTTGCTGAGAAGCTTTTGTTTGGATCGGGAAGTACGCAGATCGATCAAAAGGGAAAAGATGCTCTGGAAAAATTGGCCAACGTTTTGAAGAAACAAGCCAAAACAGATGTTTTAGTGGAGGGCCATACGGATTCGAACCCCATTACCACCAATTGCATTGAAGATAATTGGGACCTTAGCGTGCTGCGAGCCACCTCCATTGTGCACATCATGATTGATAATGGACTCAACCCTGAGCGGTTAATTCCTTCAGGCCGGAGTAAATATGTGCCTGTGGCTACAAATGATACAAAAGAAGGCAGGCGTAAAAACAGAAGGACGGAAATTATCCTTGCTCCCAAGCTCGACCAAATCTATAATGTCATTCAACAACCTTAGCTACTGTGGGCACTTCTTTTCCGGATGTAAGCCTAATCAATTTTTAAAGAAAGACCCATCCCTGGAAAGGGCATATCTCCCTCCCAACGTCATGAATAAGCGAACCTGCTAATTCTTCATCATGCCAGGACAGTTGCCGGGACAAAGGAGCAAAGAAGTGGAAATGTCTTTCCTGGACCACCTTGAAGAGCTCCGGTGGCATCTCATTCGCTCGATTATTGGCGTCATTGTGATGACGATCGTTGCTTTCCTGGCAAAGGATTTCATCTTTTTCGCACCTTGTTCAGCTCGGCAACCAGTTGTGTATTGAGGATTTCGGTTTTTCTTTCATCAACGTACAGCTCACCGGCCAGTTCTTTGTCCACTTAAAAGTGTCCCTGGTAGTGGGGTTTATCGTGGCATTTCCCTATGTTTTTTGGGAAATGTGGCGCTTTGCCAGGCCAGCCCTCTACGAGAATGAAGTCAATATTACACGCGGGATCGTTTTCTTCAGTTCCTTATTGTTTTTCGCTGGCGTTTTGTTCGGGTATTACATCCTAACGCCCTTTTCGCTCAACTTCTTTGGCAATTACCAAGTGACGGAGCAGGTGACCAACAGTTTCACTTTGCCCAACTATGTGGGGTTTCTCAGTATGTTTGTACTGGCATCTGGTATCATCTTTGAACTTCCTATGGTCATTTATTTTCTGGCCAAGATCGGGCTGGTTACCCCTGAAGCCATGCGGAGTTACCGTAAACATGCTTTCGTTGGCATACTTGTCGTGGCGGCCATTATTACGCCCGCTGATTTGGGAACACAAATCCTTGTAACATTTCCTGTGTTCATTCTTTACGAATTCAGTATATTGATTGCTAAGCGGGAGCAAAGAAAACGCCAACAAAAGGAACAAGAAGACGTTCTTTATTGATTCATGTTGGTGAAATGTATATGAACTCTACTATTCGCCAAACCCCAAAATCCTCGTTATGCCACAATTAACCACTATTCCCATAGGCGCTGATCATGCCGGCTTTGAGCTTAAAGAAGAAGTGAAGCCGGGATGATTATGAAATTGGCATTTTGATGTGTGGTAGTGCCAATGGCGTTGCCATGTCCGCTAACAAGCATCAGGGCATAAGAGCTGCTATATGCTGGCAAGAAGAGATTACGCGGTTAGCCCGGCAACATAACAACGCTAATGTTCTCTGCTTACCTGCCAAATTTATTACAGTTGAAGAAGCTCTCAATTTTGTCGATATCTTTTTAAATACTGAATTTGAGGCAGGACGGCATCAACGTAGAGTGGATAAAATCGCTAATGGCAACCAATAACCCCATGCGGCCATTGTTACATAAATAACCGGCTTTTATTCGCATTACCAAATTTTTCTAAACAAGAGAGTTGAGGAGCATTTGCTATTGATCCCCCTCTTGGATTAGTATTTAACCACGATTTCAATCCTTACAGATAATGACTGATACAGCCACTTCCTTTCTTCGCAATGCTTCAGACAAGGTGTTTGACATCGCCCACCGCCAAAAGGTCAATTTTAACATAGCAAGATACGATGAGGCCGTGAAAAAAGGGAAGGATCAGTTCAGCGATTTAGCCGCGGCCCGTAAGATTGCCAAAAACAGAAAGTGGAAGGCCATTGAAAATCTGGGATACTATCTTCAGAACTTTGAAGCTCGCTTCAGGGAAAATGGGGGACAGGTAATATGGGCTCAGGATAGCCAGGAAGCAGCTGATGCTATTCGCAAGATCGTCAAACGCAAGAAGGCCGAAAGGATCGTTAAGTCAAAGTCAATGGTGTCTGAGGAAATCCATCTGAACAGCTGTCTTGCCAAGGATGGCTATTCGGTGTACGAAACGGATTTGGGCGAATATATTGTGCAGTTAGCGGGCGAAGACCCCTATCATATTGTTACACCTGCTATGCACAAGTCAAAGGAAGATGTGGCTGAGCTTTTCCACGATAAATTAGGAACGGAACAAAACGCAACACCCACCGAACTTGCCGGCAAAACCCGCCAAATTATGCGCAATCAGTTCCGCCATGCTGATGTGGGCATTACGGGCGCCAACTTTGTAGTATCGGACATAGGGGGTATTGCCCTGACTGAGAACGAGGGCAATGCCCGTTTATCTTGTTCCACACCTTCCGTCCATATAGCGTTAACAGGTATTGAGAAAGTTTTGCCCAGCATGGATGATCTCGCCACGTATTGGCCGCTGTTGGCCACCTTTGGTACAGGGCAAGAGGTTACCAACTACAACTCAATTGTTACAGGACCCGTGAAAGAAGGCGAACCAGATGGGCCGGAGGAAATGATTGTGGTCCTTCTGGACAATGGACGAACCAACCTCCTGGCCCAACCGGACCAGAGGGAGAGTCTATATTGCATTCGCTGTGGTGCGTGCCTCAATGCTTGCCCCATTTATAAGAACGTTGGTGGTCATGCATACGAGACAACTTACAGTGGCCCTATTGGATCAGTGATTACACCTCATCTCAAGGGCATGAAAGAATACCAGCATCTCAGCCAGGCTTCGTCTCTTTGTGGCAACTGCTCAGAGGTTTGCCCTGTCAATATCAATCTTCATAAATTGTTGCTTTACAACAGACGTGATAGCGTTCAGCAAAGAGCAAGGCCCCGTTCAGAGCAGTTCGGTTTTTGGCTGTGGAAAAAAGGCATGCTCAGTCGTAGCTTGATGAATGCCGGCAATAGCAAAATGAAAAACCTGGTTTTTCAAACACTTTTTAGCAATAGTTGGGGAAAAAATCGCGCAATGCTCAATTTTCCCGAAAAGAGCTTTAACCAAATGTGGCGAGAGGGAAAGAAAAATTAGCTCAAGCGCTTATGGGCTGATAGAAGCGTCCAGGACAGATAACCCGGGCTTAGCTAAGATTGTATTCTCTGTTTCAACTAACACTTGAATCCAAAGTTCCCACATTTTCGTGCTGAGTAGATATTAACTTCTGTAGTGCAATTTGTAAAGCTGTCTTTGTTAAATTGATGGGTTCACGATTGGTACTGTGGACCTTTTCAATCGTTTCTCTGATGTTCCGGGAAACATCGCTGAATATTGCCTCATCGCTAATAGTGGCCGTTTCCTGCATTAAGTAGGCAAACGTTCTGGCCATTCCACAATTTGCGATAAAATCAGGAATTAAGCTAATGCTATGGTCCACAAACTTCGCATTCTCACCATAGAATATATCGCCATCGATAAAAGGCACATTAGCGCCACAGGAAACAACCTCCAACCCGTTCTTGATCAGTTGCTGGATATTGTCTCGTGATACCAAGCGCGATGAAGCAGCTGGAATAAAAATATCCGCCTGGAGTTGCCAGATTTGATCATTTGCCTCATTGAAAGACACGAGGCTGGGAGCTGTAAGTTGATTCTTTTCCCTGGTTAAGAAGAGTTGACGAATGGTTTCAAAGCTCAGCCCATCTTGTTCGATAAGCCCGCCATTCCTGTCGATAATGCCGATAATTTTCGCTCCGTTTTGAGCCAGGTAATAAGCAGCAGAAGCAGCTACATTGCCCCAACCCTGGATGATGACGCTTTTGTCCGTAATATTCTTGTTATGGTAGATATCGTAATAGTGCAGGACAGATTGAGCAACACCATAACCGGTGATCATATCCGCAACAGCTATTTTTTTGCTACTATCCGGAGAGTAAGCCGGATCTTCAACAATTTTGGAAACACCTTGCCGGAGTTGGCCTATCTGCTGGATCTTCTTGTTTTCATAGGAATGGAAATGACCATTGACAATGCCTTCTTGTGGATGCCAAAGGCCGTAGTCTTCCGTAATGGGGATCACCTCTTTCATCTCGTCAATGTTCAAATCGCCACCTGTACCGTAATAATGTTTTAAAAGTGGGATGACAGCTTTAAACCATTTGCGGAGGACTTTATCTTTACGCGGATCCTGCGGATCAAAGTTGATGCCCGATTTAGCCCCACCTATGGCCGGCCCGGAGACGGCAAACTTAATTTCCATGATCTTAGCCA
>PXTV01000168.1:5570-6355 GCA_003022985.1 Bacteroidetes bacterium SW_11_45_7
AGTTGATAACAACCCACCCTTCAGCACCTGTTTCTTCATCATTCCACTCGAAAACGATCTCCGGGCTTTTTTCCTTGTATGCTTTAAGGTACTCATCTGTCGGTATAATCATAAAAATCCTATTCTCTTCTCACCATAAATTAGAGCGATCTGTCTTTACTCTTGTATTGTTTGTGGGATTTCTCAACTGCTTGATCTCCTATGCACGAATTGCCAGATCATTGATGGAAGCGGCAAGTTATGTTGATAGTGAAAATGCCTTACAATCGGTTGGCGATTGATTCTTTTGTTGAATAACTTAACCTTATGACGAATCAAGGGCCAGCGCGTTGCAAAGCTACAAAATCGTGGTTTTGCATAAGGTTTGGCCCCTACTTGAAATTTTTGCCAATCCTTTTGTTTATCCCCTACTTATGTGTGAATATCTTTTTAAACAAAGAAGGCCGCCTCTCAGGAGAATTGCTTTATTTTTATGCCTTTGAAAAGCCTGTAAACTAATTCATCTGATTCATGCTTGAGGAATTCGTCACCCCTGTTCAATTAAACGCTTATGTTGAGCCCGAAGATCAGTTCCCTTCCCAATGGGGAAACCTGGTCCAATTGAATCAATCCGGTAAAGAAATCAACCATGAGAAAATAGACCTTGCATTTATCGGCATTCAAGAAGACAGATCGTCACATTATAACACAGGAAGTGCTGCTATGCCGGATGAGGTGAGGAAACATCTCTACAAATTATTTGGTGAGGAATCCACTCTGCGTTTAATGGATCTGGGCAATATTCC
>PXTV01000168.1:6377-16425 GCA_003022985.1 Bacteroidetes bacterium SW_11_45_7
AAGGGAGTTCTGTTCAAGACACCCACGCAGCAGTCAGCCAGGTGGTCGGTGAATTACTTGACAAGAACATTGTGCCCATCTTGATTGGTGGCAGTCATGATCTAACTTATGGGCAATACCAGGGTTATCGTAGCAGAGATCATCTTGTCAATCTTGTAAATGTAGACGAACGAATCGATCTTGGTGAAGTTGACGAGAAACAAGAGATGGACGCCTCCAACTTTTTGCTCAGCATATTAGTGGAGCAGCCAAACTTTCTCTTTAATTACAGTCAGATCGGTTATCAAACCTATTTCGTTGAACCTAAAGCAATTGAAACACTCGATCAACTCAGTTTTGATTGTTACAGGTTGGGGGAGGTTCGCCACAATATTGAGGACATTGAGCCGATTGTTCGTGATGCTGATCTGCTCAGTGTTGATATGTCGGCTATTCGCTGTTCCGATATGCCTGGCATTTATTACCCAAGTCCACACGGCTTTTTTGGGGAAGAAGCTTGTCAAATTGCTTGGTATGCGGGATTGAGTGATAAGCTCAGCTCATTTGGTTGTTATGAAGGCAATCCGTACTATGACCAAAGAGGGGTGTCCGCTCAACTTATGGCCCATATGATATGGTATTTTGTGCACGGTTTTTACAACCGTAAACAGGATCAGCCCTTAGATGATGACCAGAATTATCTCAAGTTTTTCGTTGATCTGGATGGTCTGGATCATCAACTGATCTTTTATAAGAGTAAAAAAAGCGGCCGTTGGTGGATGGTGTTACCGGATAGTTCAGAAGTTAAGCGAAGGAAGTATACTCCTCCTAAGCTCATCCCTTGTTCCTATAAAGATTATGAAGCTGCTTGCCGTGAAGAATTTCCCGACCGATGGTTGCGTGCTTACCATAAATTGGTGTAGCAGTTACTGAACGCTAAATGCCTCCTCCAGGGCAATGCCCCTGCTCCCCTTTACCAAAAAGGTTGTCTTCTCATAGGGATGATTTCGCAGCCATTCCTGTAATTCACGGTTAGAGGGGAAATGCTTACAGGTAATTTCATCTTTTACCTTAGCAAATTCTTGTCCCACTAATATGACTTCATCGAAATTGTATTGGGCCGTTAAATCAACGACTTTACGGTGCTCTTCTTCACTCACATCACCGAGCTCCAACATATCCCCTAAAACAGCCACTTTTTTTTCATTAGGGGTCTGGCTAAATGAAATAATTGCTTCTCTCATTGAGGTGGGGTTGGCATTATAAGCATCAAGAATGATGGTGTTGCTGTCTTTGTGAATCATTTGAGACCTGTAATTCGATGACTGATAACTTTGGACGGCCAGCTTTATTTGTTCTTGATCAACATTAAAGTGATGCCCTACACATACAGCGGCAAGGACGTTCTCAAAATTGTATTGGCCTGTTAAATTGGTATGAATGGAGCCACCTTGTTGGTGACAAGTATATTCGATGCCAAGATAGGGAAATGAGTTGATGATGCTCCCATAACAGTAATTATCATCTTCAGACCCATAGAATATGCAATTCTCAATCTCTTTAGCTTCTCTGACGAGGTAATCGTGATCACTATTAACAAAAGCGGTACCGTTGATACTGGCAAGATATTGGTAGAGTTCGGCATTGGAGCGAATCACATTGCCAACATTGCCAAACGTTTCCAAATGGTCTTTACCTGCGTTTGTGATCAATCCATGGGTGGGCTGACCAATATCGCATAACTCTTGAATGTCTCCGGGATGACGTGCGCCCATTTCCAGGACAAATATGTCGATATCCTGAGGTCGTTGTACTTCCATTAGAGTTAAAGGAAGGCCTATGTGGTTATTGAAATTCCCCTTTGTCCCATGGATTGTGTACTCAGTAGACAAAACACTCATGATCAACTCTTTAGTGGGGGTTTTGCCGTTACTGCCTGCTATTGCAATTGTGGGGATATTGAATTGTTGGCGATGGTAGGTGGCTAATTCCTGTAAAACAGTCAATGAGTTATCAACAAGCCAACACTTGTTATCCCGGGGGCAATGTGAAGGGTAATCTGCAATCACCAAGGAGGCCCCACTGTCAAGAGCTGACGATACAAAGCGATTCCCGTTAAAATGCTCACCGGCTAAAGCGAAAAAAATGCAGTTTGTAACCTCCTTTCGTGTATCAGTTGAAATGCCATTGCTTTCCTGGAAAATCCGATACAGAGATCGAGTCATCTCTTGTTGCATATCAGATCATTAAAAAAGCCCCCTTGATGATGTGATGTCAAGGAGGCTTGGTCTATGAAAAGAAATTACTGGAAAAATGACTAACGGTTCATTCGTTTGCCAAATTCATTACCTGCTTTCTCATTGTTTCCACCTGCAGATCCAACGCGGTCCATTGCACAGCGGAAACCAAGATCGGCAGTTGCCTGGTCTTGTTGCATATATCTACGTGTTCCCGGAGACAAGTAGTAGGCTCTGTCGCGCCATGAGCCTCCCTTGTAAACACGGGCTTTATTATTGAGAAGGCTTGTCTCACCAAATTTGTATTCCGCTGTTGATTGCTCATCACCGTCCCTGTAGTTACGTACATCAGCACGGTCATAATTCCTTCGATCTGCCATCTCTTCTTCCTTCATCATCCTCTCAGGAATTTCACCAAGACTATCTTTCTTGACAGGAACGCCATCGGAGTTTCTCTTTTGAACTTTGAACTCATTGCCCCTGTGAGGATTAAAGTCTTTCACATCGGAATTTGACATGGGCCTGTAAACGTCCTTCACCCATTCGCTTACGTTGCCGGCCATATTGTAAAGGCCAAAGTCATTTGGATAATATGACCCTACGGAAGCTGTAATATCAGCATTGTCATTAAGGTTGCCGGCAATACCCATATTGTCACCTCTTCCTCGCTTAAAGTTGGCTAAGAAATCACCTTGCCACCGACCATGACGTGAGTAACGGACGCTGGTGCCGTCCCATGGGTATGTTCTGCGATCAGTGATGCGCTCTTCTCCATTATCGGGCTGATTACCGCGCAATGATAGGGCTGCGTATTCCCATTCGGCTTCTGTTGGCAGCCTGTAGTCAGGTAATAGAACACCATCCTCCATTTGAATTCTACGGCCTTCATCTTCACTTTTCGGATTAAGGTCCTCTTTCTTTTCGCCAACCTTACCTTTGTATTGACCGGCAAGATAAGCTTCTGTATCAAAGTGGTCTTCATTGACCTGATTAGGGTTGGGCTTGAGGTATCCCTCACGAATCATGATCATTTCGTTTACCCTGTCAGTACGCCATTTACAAAACTCGTTAGCTTGTTTCCAGCTAACACCCACCACGGGGTATTGATTATAAGCGGGGTGCCGCAGATAGTAATCTACGTAAGGTTCATTGTAAGATAGTTCTTCACGCCATACTAATGTATCAGGTAGGGCTTGGCGGTGAACCTGGGGATAATCAACAAATACGCGCTTGAGCCAATAGAGGTATTCGCGGTAGTGTACGTTGGCCACCTCTGTTTCATCCATGTAAAATGATGATACTGTCACTCTCCTTGGCTCCGCATCGTGATCGTACATTACATTTTCTTGCGTGCGGCCCATAACAAATGTGCCCCCTTCCACTAAAACAAGCCCCGGGCCTGTTTCCTGACCTTCATAATCCTTGACTTCAAATCCGCCCCAATCCGGTTCGTTGTACTTCCAACCGGTTACATCGGATTTTTCTTGACCGCATGAGGCAAACAATGCAGCGCCAAACAATGCGATAACAGTCCAAATGACGTTCCTCATGTACATGTTGCTGAGTTTTGGTTATTAGTTGATAAACGTAAAGGTAAGATATTTATTTTGGATCATTGCAAAAAGACAGGACAATTCAATTTACTTGCTTTGTCTTCAGGATCAAGGGGATTGTCTTCATTAAGATTCAATGTTAACGATATTTCGTGCGCGCCCCCTGAGGCAATAGACAGTTCTGAGATTGTAAAATCATAGCTGTAGCCAAGACTCCATTTGTCAAAATTAACACCAACATTTGCTATAATAGCGTCTGAATTTTCAAAGGTATGCCTAAACCACATTCCTCCAAAAACATAGCCCAGGTTCAACTGGGTGCCAACGTTGATTTGTGAAAACTTACCCTGATGAATATAAAGCGCATTGGGGGCAAGGTAATAGTCTTTACTCCTGATCTTGTTAAGTTCAATTACTCCGCCCATATGGACAGCTGTTCGAATAGGCAAGCGTTCAACTTGATCATTTTCAAGGTCGTAAAACGATTCTTTAGGTTGTGTTAAATGTTGTACGCCAACGCCAGCAAAGAACTTGGGTGTAAAAAACACCGCTCCGGCACCAAAATCAAGGATCGATTTATTCAGGTTATCCGGCTTGGGTTCGGTGGTCGTTGGCGTGTTGGATTGATCGAGCGGGTCGAGTTGATCCCGGAAAGTAAGATCGTTCCAGTTAATGCTTCGGTGCATATAGCCGATTTCAGCACCAAAACGAAGCCCGTATTCTTTTGTTAATGGCACCTGATAGGCGTACATGACATCTGCCTTGTAAGTGTTTAATAAACCTCCTGCTACACGGTCCGCCATAACTGACACGCCAAGGCCGCCATTAATAGCATTTACATGCTGATCATAGGAGACGGAGTACGTTGAGTAAGCATTTTCAATACCCGGCCACTGATTGCGGTAGTTGAGATTGATGCGAGGACCATAGGAAATGCCGGCTAAAGATGGATTAAGATGTAATGGTGCTGCATAATACTGGCTGAACTCGGGATCCTGGGCAGAGGTTGGTAAGCTCATAAAAGCAGCCGCTGCAATGATGATCCCTTTTAGTAACTTCGTGGACATCTTATCGTGAAATTTTCGGAGATTTCAGTGGAATAATAAGGACGGGATGCTTGCGTTTTAAACTATTGCCAAATGTAAAAAAAATCGTTTTTGTCGATTTGCCACCCTTAACTAAAAATCATCTGCTGCGTTTTGCGCTTTATGTTTTTGCCTGTGTTCTCCTTAACGTGATGTTAGTAACGAGTATTGCTCATGCACAAAATACCAAAACAAAACGCTTATATCTCTCATGGTCATCATCACCCCATCAAATCAAAGCATCAGATCAAGAAGTGCTACGAGAGGTCCTCGACCTGGAGGGTGCATTCTATCCCGAGAGCAACGGCTTCAATCCCTCTTATGGTGTTTCTGTGCCACTAAATACTGATGGTAATGTAGAAGTGAGACTGACGAATCAATCATTCACGGAGATCGAAAATCCTGATCTCGTCAACCAAGATCATATTACCGGTAGTGTTTCTCTCAGCCATACAGTGGGTTATGTGAAAAGACAGCCCAGGTTAAAGATTGAAATTCTTCCTATCAGAGAAAATGCTGGTAACGGTCAACTCGAAAAGCTAACCTCAGCTGATATTGAGGTTACAGTTTATCCGGGTGCCGGGAAAAGGAGCACGAGCTCCCGCGAATTTCAACAGAACTCTGTATTGAGGGATGGTGATTGGTATAAGGTATCTGTAGAAGAGTCACAGGTGTATAAAATGAGCTACTCCTTTTTACAGGAGCTTGGAATGGATGTGGATAATATTAACCCTGCCAATCTACGTGTCTATGGGAATGGAGGAGGCATGCTGCCCGAGGCGAACAGCGAACCGCGCAACAATGCACTTCAGCAAAACCGCGTAAAAGTTAATGCAGGGAATGACGGAAGTTTTGATGAGGGTGACCACCTCTTGTTTTATGGCGAAAGTCCCCATCAGTGGCGCTTTGATCAAAGCGATAATCGCTTCCATCATCAAAAGAACCTTTACGATGAAAAGACGTACTACTTCATAACGGCTGATTTAGGGCGGGGAAAACGGATCTCTTCCGAATCGTCATTGAGCAATGCCAATGTTACGGTCAATTCGTTTGATGATTATGCTTTTCATGAAAAAGATGAATACAACCTGATCGAGTCCGGCAGGAAATGGTTTGGCGAAAAATTTGACAATATTGCCAATTCGCAGTCTTTTACCTTTGATTTCCCGAATCGTATCACTTCTTCGGATGTGTATTTGAAGTCAGCAGTGACGGCCCGTTCCGTAGACCCGAATCCAGGAAGTGAATTTCTCGTAAGCGAAGGCAGTAACACACTGCTTTCCCATACCATTTCAAATGTGGACCCTGATTACACGAAACCAGAAGCGATAAGAAATGTAAGAGAGACAACTTTTACAGGGTCGGGCAATGAACTAACCATCGATTATACATTTAGCAACAGCTCTTCTTCATCAGAGGGGTGGCTCGACTATGTTGAACTCAATGTAAGACGGAACCTTGTTTTAGCTGGCGATCAGATGGCTTTTCGTGATCAAGAATCCGCAGGCAGTGGGAATCGAGCCAGGTTCGTTCTCAATGGTGCTACTTCCAACACTGTGGTGTGGGATGTGACTGATATTCATGATATCCACCGCCAGAATGGCCAGCTTTCCGGTAATTCCTTTTCTTTTACCGCTTCAGCTGATGAATTGCGGGAGTATGTAGCGTTCAACAGTGGTATTGAATTCAATGAACCTAATGACATAGGTAAAGTCGACAATCAAAACTTGCACGGATCGCTCGGACAGCCGGATATGATCATTGTAACACCGGAGAAATTTAAAAGCGCCAGTGAAACTTTGGCCAATTTCCATCGTAAGAAAGACCAACTAACTGTCAAAACTGTGGCGATACAAAGGATATACAACGAGTTTTCTTCCGGTGCCCAGGATATTACTGCTATTCGGGACATGATGAAGCTGCTTTACGACAGAGCCGGCCAGGATACCTCGCGCATGCCCCAATACCTTCTTTTGATGGGCGATGGTTCTTATGATTATAAAGATCGTGTTACTGATAACACCAATTATGTCCCCACCTACCAAAGTCAGGAATCGTTAGACCCACTCAATTCCTATGTGTCCGATGATTACTTTGGTTTGCTCGATGATAGTGAAGGGGGCAATATCACTTCCAATGATGCATTGCTCGATGTAGCTATTGGCAGAATTCCGGTAGCCACCTCACAAGACGCCATGAATGTTGTTGATAAAATCAAACATTACGATTCACCCGAAACCTATGGTAATTGGCGGAATAATCTCACATTTGTTGCTGATGATGAAGATAACAATCTTCACTTTCGTCAGGCCAATGGCTTGACTAAGCTCATGGAAAACAAGCAGCCGGTCTATAACATTGACAAGATCTTTGCCGATAGTTATCAACAGGTTTCTAAACCAGGCGGAAGTCGCTATCCAACCGTTAATCAAGCTATCAACAGAAAGATATTTTCAGGCACGCTGATTATGAATTATACCGGTCATGGCGGTGTTACTTCGTGGGCTAAAGAACGCATACTAAAAAATGATGACGTCAATTCCTGGGAGAATTACGATAAACTGCCGCTCTTCATAACAGCAACCTGTGAATTTAGTCGCTACGATAATCCAAAATACGTATCGACCGGTGAGGAAACCATGTTGAATCCTGATGGAGGCACAATTGGGTTAGTGACAACAGTCCGCTTAGTATTTGCAAGTTCCAATGAAACCATTAATCGCAGCTTTTTAAACAAAGCTTTTGAGCAGTACAAGGGAAGGAAGCCAACCCTTGGCGAAGCGGTGATGCTCAGCAAAAATTCAATACGAAGGGATAGAAATAACCGGAAATTTACATTACTGGGTGATCCGGCCCTGCAGCTCGCTTATCCTGAGCACGAGGTCGTGACAACTGATGTGAATAATGAAACCCTTTCATCAACATCCGATACGCTAAAAGCTTTAAGCAAAGTGACTATTAGTGGAGAGGTAAGGCAAAATGGAAGCAATGATCTGATGGAGGATTTCAATGGCATTGTCTTCCCCACAGTTTTTGATAAGCCCCAGGAAGTTCAAACCCTTCAAAATGACCCGGGGAGTAACAAAACCACTTTTCAAATCCAGAATAATGCTATTTACCAGGGAAAAGCCAGTGTCAATGACGGTAAATTCTCTTTCTCCTTTGTTGTCCCTAAGGATATTTCATATAATTATGGGAAGGGGAAAGTTAGCTATTATTCCGATAATAACGATATCGATGCCCATGGCTATTCCGATGATATTATTGTAGGCGGTGCTGCAGATAGTGTTGCTGAGGACGATACAGGCCCGCAGGTGGACCTTTTTATGAACAATGAAAAATTTGCATTTGGCGGCATCACTGATGAAAATCCTCTTCTACTCGCTAAACTAAAAGATGAAAACGGTATTAACACAGTGGGGAATGGCATTGGGCACGATATTACAGCTGTGATCGATGAGGAGACAGATAATACAATTGTGCTTAACGAATTTTACGAATCCGCTTTGGACAATTACAAAAAGGGTGAAGTTGAATATCCCCTTTCAGATTTGGAAGATGGTCGTCACAATATAAAAGTAAAGGCATGGGATGTTCACAACAATTCCGGTGAAGGATATACCGAATTTGTAGTGGCTTCATCCCAGAAAATGGCGTTAGATCATGTGTTGAATTATCCCAACCCCTTTACTACGTCAACATCTTTTCAATTTGAGCACAATAAACCGGGCCAAAAACTGTTTGTTCAGGTGCAGATTTTCACTGTCACCGGCAAGTTGGTGAAAACAATTGAACAGCATATAGTATCAGACGGTTATAGAGTTGATGATGTCAACTGGAATGGTCTGGACCATTTCGGTGACAAAATTGGCAAAGGTGTTTATATTTACCAACTGCATGTACGTGCTGAAGACGGGACGTCCGGTAAAGAATTCCAAAAATTGGTGATTTTGCGATAAATTTGTTGAACCTTAGTTGAATTTATTCATCATGATACGAAGTGCTTTCTTAATTGTCATCATTGTTTGTGGATCAGTAGTCCAGTTGCCACTTAAGGCCCAGCCAAGTGGCAACCAAATAAATGAAAGGGTCAATACTGTAAACACGGCAGTACCTTTTTTTCGCATCACACCTGACTCACGCGCAGGTGCAATGGGAGACGCAGGTATTGCTGTATCCCCTGACGCCAATGCCAACTTTCACAATCCTTCCAAGCTCACCTTTGCTGAAAAGGATGTAGGCATTTCAATGACCTATACCCCTTGGCTTCGTGCTTTGGTTAACGATATCTACCTGGGTTATTTATCAGGGCATTACAGGGTGGATGAACTCCAGTCCATTGGCATTTCAATGCGCTACTTTTCATTGGGAAATATTCAGTTCACAGACCGTAATGGTGAGAATATAGGCGAATCGAATCCCAACGAATTTGCATTGGACGCCTCCTATTCCCGCAAATTGTCCGATAATTTTTCAACAGGTCTTACTTTACGCTTTATTTATTCCAATCTTGCTGCAGGTCAACAGGTTAATGGCGTGTCTGTGAAACCGGCAACCGCTGCTTCAGCTGATATATCCTTTTACTATACCAAAGATTTGGAAATTTCCGGGACGCCTGCCAATTTCTCAGCTGGACTGAACATTTCCAACCTGGGCAATAAAATTACTTACACCCAATCTGCCATTAAGGACTTTCTTCCTGCCAATATGGGCTTGGGAACAAACCTTAAGGTCGATGTTGATGATTACAACTCCTTAAGTTTTGCGTTTGACGTGAATAAATTGTTGGCCCCAACACCAACTGAAAAGTTGAGCAGTGACAGTACAACACTTGCTTACCGTAAAAAATCCGTTCCTTCCGGAGTACTCGGGTCCTTCAGTGACGCCCCTGGCGGTTTCCGGGAAGAACTACGTGAATTTAATATTTCCATAGGGGGCGAGTACTGGTATAACGATCAATTTGCTGTGAGGGCCGGTTATTTCTGGGAGCATGCTACAAAAGGTAACAGGAAGTTCTTTACTGCCGGCCTGGGTGTGAAGTACAGTGTATTTGGGCTCGATTTTGCCTACATTATTCCAACCTCAAGCCAACGCCATCCATTGGATAATGTGATGCGGTTTACGCTCAAATTCGACTTTGAAGCGTTTCAATCTCAGAACCAAGGCGGTGGGGATAATGCGAACTAAAGATGTA
>PXTV01000168.1:16498-17844 GCA_003022985.1 Bacteroidetes bacterium SW_11_45_7
CTCGTTCCATTGAGCTTACCATTCCATTGTTTTACGGCCTGAGAGGTGTTTGAACTCACGTATTATGCGACCAAGAGTGGGGTTTGGTTACGATGTACACCGCCTGGATGAAGGTGAGAGCTTCATTCTGGGAGGCGTTGCAATTGAACACGACAAAGGGCCCACTGGCCATTCCGATGCTGATGTCTTACTCCATGCGATCTGTGACGCCATGCTCGGGGCAGCTAACCTGGGCGATATTGGCCAGCTTTTCCCGGACAATTCTGAGGAGTGGGAAGGGGCTGATAGTCAAAAGCTCTTACAGATCGTTCATCAAAAGGTGCGGGATGCCGGTTATCAACTTGGCAATATCGATGCCACGGTTTGCCTGCAACAACCTAAGCTGACGCCCTACATACCTGAGATGAAAAAAGTGATAGCCGATGCATTGCATGCCTCTCCCTCCGTTATCTCTGTTAAAGCAACAACTACGGAAAAGCTCGGTTTCATAGGGCGGGAGGAGGGCATTAGTGCTAACGCTGTTGTTTTACTGCAAACAACCTGTTAAAATAAAACAATTGTCCTCATCGTTTCTTAATTTGCTTACCATCCCTACTTATCCCTCAATAGTTCTTGATTTATGCAAAAACCATTGTTAGCCTATCTTGTCGTTGTGTTGCTCATGCCGGGTATGTTGACACTCGTAGCCGGAGAAGTGAATGCACAGGCATCGGACCCCTATTTTAAGCAAGCCATCCAGGAACACAGAAGTGGCAATTATCAGCAAGCGATTTTTTACCTCAACAAATACATTTCGCTGCACGATGTTGGCTTTTTGAAACGCCTGTTTGGTGGTGACGATCAAAAAATGAATCAATTGGCCAGTGCTTATTATTACCGTGGCCAATCCAAGATGAAAGCGGGCTTTTACAAAGAGGCCCTTGGCGACTTAAAAAAAGCCTCGCGGTATGGGCAGGATTTTGCTGCTGCCTACAATGCTGTTGGCCATGCACTAAATGAGTTGGGAAGGTATGAAGAAGCGATCGGCTGGTTCAAAGATGCACTGGATATCAACCCCACTATGGCAGTCACTTATAACAATCTGGGAAACAGCTATCTTAACCTGGAGAAGTTCCGTGAAGCCATTAGTAACTTCAATCAAGCTATTCGCCTTGACTCAACCTTTGCGCTGGCTTACAACAACAGGGGGGCGGCAAGGTACTACAATCAGGATGTAGCCAAGGCACACGAAAACGATATCAAGCGTGCTATTAAGGATTTCAGTAAGGCATTGAAGTACGATTCAACCCTTATCCTGGCACAACGCAATAGAGGAATTGGCTGGCGGATGCTGGATGAATACGAGA
>PXTV01000168.1:18009-21527 GCA_003022985.1 Bacteroidetes bacterium SW_11_45_7
CTGCTTATACAGGGCTTGCGTATTACAATATCGCTTGTAATCACTCCCTGATGGAAAATAAGCGCGAAATGGTCAATTATCTGAACAAAGCCCTTGATGAGGGTTTCTTTGAATCCGATGCTCGTTTTGAGCATTTTCTCGAGGATCCCGATTTCGAGAATTACCGCGATGACGAGGAGTTTAAGGCCTTCATCAAGAAAGTCAGAAAGAAACGAAAGGGCTTCTTTGAGCGCTTGTTTTGATTTTGATCTCTTTTAAAAGCAGGTTACTGGCTACGGAGCTATCAAATTAAGTTTGATAAATCACCTAATTGTTTAGTCACTATGCTCTTTTCACAAAAAGAATACTGAATTGTTCATTGCCGAGGTAATATTTAGAAAATTCTTTTTCCATTTGATCTAGAATAACAACTATCCTACATTTATACTTGTTTATATTGTAAAGTCTTGATTTTGATTATAATTGTACGTACTTTACATTGTATAGCAAAAACCCTGAATAAAGAACTATTGCTTAAATCTATCAAACAACTTATAACTTAGAACTTCGTTTTCGAAATTAATTGACCTATGTTATTGTAGACTTTTATCCCCTTTATTAATGGATTCTTTTATACCCAAGATACAATTTGAAGCAAGGTTTACAAATCTTTTGGATTTCAAATCCATTAGGAATAAATTATTAGCTCCGTTTGTAAAATATGTCAGTAGCTTT
Organism: Bacteroidetes bacterium SW_11_45_7; assembly: GCA_003022985.1. Taxonomy (GTDB): domain Bacteria; phylum Bacteroidota; class Bacteroidia; order Chitinophagales; family SW-11-45-7; genus SW-11-45-7. The sequence continues at coordinate 18,724 of PXTV01000168.1, forward strand.
TCATTAAGCAATGAGGGGACTCATTCTGAAGGGATATTACTTGAATTTGAAAACGACTATTTTTCTATTGATTGCAAATGGGATAGATTAATACTTGTTTCTCAATATAATCTGGATCGCTTGGGTGATAAAAATTCTCAGATTAGCTTGTTTTTTGAAATTCTGAAAAGATTCCAAGATTACGAGGGGTTTGGTAAAATGTTGAACTATGTATGCCAAATTATAAGAGTAGATGTTGGCGAAGAAAGTTTTGAAAATTACTGTACGCGTTTTCGAGACAAATATTTAACCGAAACGGCTCTTGATATTTTACATGGCACAAACGATATCAGTATAGTTTTGGATAAGTGGGATGAGGATGAGAAAAAGATTCAAACAAAGTTTGGACCTTATCACCCAAATGATATTAATCGACATAATTTAATTCCATTTCCTATGGAAGATGATGTCTTTAAAGATATTCGAGGAAAAAATGGTTATATTAATATTGTCACTTTATTTGAAAGTAGAAGTAAAATAGATCAAAATGTCTTAAAAGAAGCAATTCAGGAAATTCGCAAAATAAAGGTTAAGGATGAGTGATTTAATAAGATCAATAAATTACAATTTTCCATCTGAGGAATCAGCTTATTCATCTCAGGGTGAACAGGATACACCTAAAATTCCTTATAAGAGTGGAAATTCTATCCCTGTTTTTGGAGGCGATGAGAAGACATCTGATTTAGATTTAATGAAAAAGGTTTTTGGTGAATCCGGTCATCGAGTTATAGAAAATTGGCATGATAGTCAGTTTCTTTCTGGACGTATTATTAATGTAACTAAACACTTTGTGACTTGTGAATATATTGCTTATGATGGAGATGAAAAGAAATTTGAGGTACGGAAATTCCCGATAATGATGTTTAATCATATGGAACCATTGCAGGAAGGAAAATATATAAGATTAAAAATGAGCAAGAAACCTGGTTCCTCAAGGATTGACATTTTTGAAGCTCATAGCTCAGAAATTGAAAAGAAGTTTGAAATAAAAGAAAATCGGGAAAAGTTAAAAAATATCACTATGGATGAGCCACCTAAAAGGAGTGATTGAAATCGTATTTAAAGAAGTAGGACAGGGGGATTCAATTATATTAAGATGGCATGATCAAAAAGATAAAAAAGAAAAGTTTGGCCTTATAGATTGTAAGTTAAAAGAACAAAATCGTAACCCTGCATTAAAGCATTTGAAAGCGTTAGGGGTTGATAGATTTGAATTCATAATTCTTTCTCATCCACATTACGATCATTATTCTGGGTTAAAAAACATTTTTGAATTTAGTGAACAAAATGGAATCTACATAAATAACTTTCTTCATACTTCACGTGCAGACCTACAATATGCAGTAGATTCTGTCAAAACTTATAAAGCCCAGAATGAATTAACCCAACTTTTTCTTAAAGCGAGAGAATTAAGAGATACAGGACTTATCAAACACTTTTCTTACATCGATATAGACAGACAAGATTTAGACTTGAACGATGAAATATCGATAAGGTTTTTATCACCCTCTACTGCTGAAGATGAGAAGTTTTTACAGAGACAGAAAACGCAATCTAATGAAGAAAACGACAATAATAAACCATATGCTAACTGGCTTAGTTCAGTATTGAAGATATACTCTAAAGATTGGTATATTTTACTTACTTCAGACGCAGAACGCAATGTTCTAAAAAAACTTGGTATTGATTATCCTCATGAATTCAAGGAAAAAATAATCATTGGTCAAGCACCACATCATGGAGCTTATAATAACCATTATCCGGCTTTTTGGAAGAAAAGAATAAACAATGATAACAATGTACCTATAATATTTTCAGTGGGATTAAATTCAAACAACCATCCATCAGCAAAAGTTATTGAAAACTTTCAAACGCTCAACTGCAAAATATATGCTACAAATAAGGTAGGCCCTCTTAGTGGAATGACGGATGAAGAAATAATTAATGTTACAGAAACGGAAGTAATGCTTGACACCATAAGTGAAAATGTATACAAAGAGGCTCAAAATATTACTCAATTTGAAGGGGATAAAAAGTTTCAAATTGATCGAGATGGTAAGGTTTCATTGATCGGTTGATGTATTGAACTCGGATTTTTTGACTTTTGAGAATTTAAAGTGATTAGTTAGTTTTTTATATATTTTATTTATTTTTAAATAGAGTTTAATTTTCAAAATCAAGTTTAGAATTAAATAATTGATTAGGCACTCTGTTGCAAACTCCGTCAAATATCCCTTATAATAAAAAATAACTCACTGAAAAACAGATTTTAGCTTTATCCCCACTGGTACCTTTTCACATAAACGAGCCATATGGCTAAAATCAACTGTTTTATCATATTATCAAATTCGTATTGAGCCGCCAAATCCTTACAATGCCTTTGTCCTAAAATTGCTTCAACCTTTTCATGTTCCGTAAGATCGTATTGATTGCCTGTGTGGTCTTACTGCTCATCATGCTGGCCGGTTTTTTTCTTCCTGCCGGGTTTTCTGCCAGGCGTACTATGACAATCGAAGCTCCTGAGAAGGTGGTTTTCGATAGCTTGACAACGATTTCCACATGGCCAAAATGGCACCCCTGGGTAGAAGGTGACAAAAACAACCGCCCAATCACCTTTGGTGATACGCTACAGGGGAAAGGTGCTACTGTTTATAAAAACAAGGGCAAATCAGATGAGGCTAAGGTCAGGATTCTTGAGGCCGCTCCCGTTCGTAAGCAAATGAAAGCACGCGTGCAAGTGGCAGGGCAATTTACTCTTACATCTA
>PXTV01000168.1:21632-25082 GCA_003022985.1 Bacteroidetes bacterium SW_11_45_7
GCGAAGTGGGCCTGAATCCCGTCCAGCGCTACATGGCCCTCGTGATGCCTGCACTTCTCGGCAAAACCATCCATCATGGGCTCAAAAATCTTAAGGCATTGATGGGGAAGGGAGAAGTTGTAGACAAGGACTCCTAATGGTGATGATTAAATCATTTATTCATCTTCATCACCTAATTTTTCCCGGTAACACGTCTCGTGTAAGCCCGTTTTACCGGAAATAACGCCTGTTTTTACAGCAGTGTTTGCTGTTGCCTGGATCATACACGCATCGATGCGGGATTGGAACGTCCATCTTGAGGAAGTGATAAGCCCTAACGAGGTGATATCCCCTTTGTTCGAGAACACCATGCCCACATTAAACCTGCCTATGCCGTCTACAGGATCGTAATCCATATCTTTTGTGTACAGCCCCAGCACACGCATGTAACGACCTGAACAGTTTTTGAAGAGAGCGTTCCGGGGAGGGTTGAGGTTCATGTGAAAGCCCGTCAACCCTAAAAAAGCTTTCCCATAACTGTTGGCCTGGCCGTTGATTTCCGTATGAAAATAATCCGAATAGCGCCAGGTAGGGCGCTCATCTTTACGGCTCAGGGAAAAATGGTTGAATTGCACGTCCTGTTCATCTCCCGCGATGATAGCGTAGTCAACCTGCAGGCGATACACGCAATCCTGCTTCGGGTCCCAGCCGCGGTTGCCCTGGGTGATCAACTCCGGGCTTCGTGCCGGCCTGGCAAACATGTGCAGTCTGAATTGCAAGTTGCCGTCCTCCGTCCACTCGGGGCGTATGGTTTGCATGCCGAGTCCGCCAAAGTGCCAACCGGATGTATTGTTGACACTCCACAGCTTGAAGCCGTTCAACAGCACCTTGACCGGTTTCCCTTGAAATGCCTGAAGAGAGGATGTCAGATTCTGAAAATGCAAGTCCTCAGGGCTGACGGTAACGATCTTGTCAATGACAACCCCTTTTTCAATTTTGGAAACGAGTTCAAAGGATGCTGTATGGCCTTTTCCTATAAAAAACTGATCGGTTGTGACAATGTGGTATAGGGGACGCGATAGCGGGCACATTCCTTGGGCCAGTTTCCAATTTTGAGATGGAATTCGTGGGACGCATCCAGCTCAACCTCCGGCTGGTAGTGATTGTGATTAACGGCAATGCGCGAACCGAGAATGGAAAGGCGATGCGGCCAGCGGTTCCAGCGATAGTAAAAACCGTTCCATAGAATAGCTGCAGGTGGCTTCCCCATAGTTGCTTATCTCCTCTTTGATCAATCAGTACCTAAAATGACGTTGCCAATCGCATGAGGCGTTGCTTTTTCTTGGTAAGAATTTGATGATAGTATTCATGAATGCGCATCAAACTTCCCAAGGATATGACCACACCAACCAAATGGTTTCTCAATGCTTTAAGAATCGAGCCCGGCTTGTGTGCTCACCCGATTGCACTTCAACAAACCAGATTCCCTGTATCATTTTTTCTTCTACTTTGGATAATGGGAGCTGATGGCGTCCTTTTGCGAAATGCTGGTCAGTGATGAGATCGATGGACCGCCCTGCCACGTCAAATAGTCGAATGGACACTTCCCTTGATTCAGGTAGCGAAAGCACGATGGATCCTTTTTCGCCAAGAGGATTGGGGTTGACTGCAACGTCCATAAAAACACTCTCATCATCGATCCCTGTAGCTTGTTGCACATGGATATAATCGGTTCGTGTGGTTGTATTCGAGGGGCATGCTGGATTGCCGGCTGTTAGTGAGACATCGTAAGAGCCGGGAGAGGAGTATTGATGCCAGGGATTTTGATCGGTCGATTGGCTGCTGTCGCCAAAGCTCCATTGGAAGGATGCAGCGTGATCGGATTGATTGACAAATGCTGCAGTCGCATTGGGGAGAAAGAGGAGCGTGTCAGCAGTCTGGAAGGCGGGCTGTGGCGATTGCCACAGATCGATCGATTGCACACGGATGATCGTATCCTTCCCTCCGCCTCCTGCTGCAATGAGCTTAATCTGGTACGTGCCCGATGAGTCGAAAAGAACAGTGGGATTGCTTTGCTGGGACGATGATGGGTTGGCCCCGGGAATTTCCCACTGGTAAGAAGAAGCGTTTTGCGATGTATTCAATAACTGAATGCTCTCGCCTTTGCAAATGCTGGTATCGGACAAGCTGAATTGCGCAATGGGCGATGCACTGTTTTGCACAAGCGTTTGCCCATCCGAATAGCGCAGGGGCGATAAGAGGCCGGCACCATTCTCAGCGCGGACGCTCACATAATAGGTCTCACCCTGATTAAGATTGAGCCCTGTATCGGTCATCACGGTCTGGTACCAGTTGTTGGTCCAGCCTGCAATGCTCGTATCACCCGGTGACGTGCCAATTGCGTACCAGTAATTGCTTATAGCCGAATGACTGTCAGCGGAAGCATCCCAATTTCCGGAGATCTCAGTAGGCGTTGACAATGTGTCTGTATCGCCAGAAATGCCGTCTTGAACCGGCCATGTCACTTGCGGTGGCGTCCAGTCGATTTTGACGTCCTTAGAGGCAATGGGCGAGAGGTTGTTGGCGGAGTCTACTACAATTGCCTTCACCCGCGCTGCTGCACTTGTTGGGTTTTGGCTCTGATAGCGTGCCATGCCGCCTGTACCAACCTGCACAGTTGCGGATGTATCGCGGGATCGATAGACTTTAAGATTATCGACTGAATACTGGCAATTCCCGCTTCTCAGGGAGATATAATCGCCACCGGCATGAGGGGATGGGTCGGTCCAGCCACCTTTGTATTGATTGTTGACGTAAGTATTGATACGTCCCGAGGATCGGTTGAACGTTACCTTAAAATCGTACCACTGGTTCTCTTGAAAATCAAAGACAATATTCTTTTCCAACGAGAACACATTGTTCGTGACTTTATAGATCTGCAAGTGATCATCTTCAACCCGGGCATAGACAAAGTAGGAGTTGCCCCTGTTGCTCAAAGTGGGACTGTCACAGCTAAAATGAAGACCGGCTCTTCGATTGTTGCCGGAACCGTCCATCATACCGGCCCAATGGTACAGGTAGGCGCTTGCGTTGGTTTGGTTGACGGCAGTGTAAAGATTGGTGTTGGATGAGGACTCATCGCTTTGGTAAAGAGAGTTGTTATTGATGCTCCAGCTGCCGGTGGCGCTTTGCCAATCGGGATGGATGATGCTGTCAAAGTTGTCGCTGTGGAAACCTTTTTGGGCATTGGCGCGCCATGCCGTGCCATTGTTGTCGATCACCTGGAAAAAGCGCTGGGCAACACCACTGCCTCCTGCCTTATCGGAATCGCTGAAATGGACCGGGAAATCCTCGGTCTCCCAGGCATTGAGGCCTTTGATCGATGTTACCGGTGGAATGCTGTCCGTTGAAGAAGAGGAGCTGCTGCTCGTCCAGCTCGCTTCCCAGCCGGGTTTTGTGACCCCGCAATCC
>PXTV01000169.1:0-580 GCA_003022985.1 Bacteroidetes bacterium SW_11_45_7
GTTGTCCTCGGCGTAGGTCGAGGCGGCGTCGATCGCCCCGAGTCGGTTCGCGTCGATCACCAGTCCGGCGTTGCCGTTCTTCCGGAAGGTGATAATGTCATCGATGTCCGAGCATTCACCGACCTGCTCGGCTTCGGTCCGTTTTAGGCCGTAGCCGACAAACCCCTCTTGCCAGTTGACAAATAGCTTTTGGTTGGCTACAGCAACTTTGGACACTTCGATGGTATCGAAGGAGCGGATTTCCGTCTGCCGTTCCCTGTTCTGGCCGAACCGCTTCTTTAAGTCCCGGAAGTAGCGGATGGCGTAGTCGTTCAGGTTATCGAGGTTGTACTCCACTTCTTCCTTTTCCTCCTGCAGCTTGCGCATCTGCTCATCGGCCTTGAAGGAATCGTACTTGGAGATACGCTTGATGCGGATTTCCGTGAGCCGGATGATATCGTCCTGCGTGATTTCGCGGTAGAACTGTTTCTTGTATTTCTCGAGCCCTTTATCGATGGTCTCAAGGACGGACTCCCATGTTTCGCACTCCTCGATCTTCCGGTAAATGCGCTTTTCGATAAAGATGTTCTCGAGCGATGAG
>PXTV01000169.1:676-5915 GCA_003022985.1 Bacteroidetes bacterium SW_11_45_7
ATCGTCATATCGAGCGATGTGTTGGGCGCCAACTCAACGAGGATCTCCACGTGCTCAGCCGTGTTGTCAATCACGCGCTTGATCTTGATCTTGCCCTTGTCGTTGGCTTTGACGATGGAGTCGATCAAGCTATGGGTTGTTGTGCCGTACGGCACATCTTTGATGATGAGTGTTTTCTTGTCCTGCACTTCAATGCGGCAGCGAAGCCGGATGCGACCGCCTCTTTGGCCGCGGTTATACTCGTTGAAATCGGCCAGGCCACCTGTGGGAAAGTCGGGCAGGATGCGCGTTTCTTTGCCCTGGAGGATATCGATCGATGCATCGATCAGCTCGTTGAAATTGTGGGGCATGATCTTGGTGGACAGCCCCACAGCAATCCCTTCTATGCCTTGGGCGAGCAACAGCGGGAACTTGACAGGCAGTGCTACCGGCTCTTTCTTGCGGCCGTCATAAGAAAGCTCCCACTCGGTGATGTCCGGATTGAACGCTACTTCGCGCGCAAATTGCGTGAGACGAGCTTCAATGTAACGCGGTGCAGCAGCGCTGTCGCCCGTTCTAATATCGCCCCAATTCCCCTGCGTTTCAATCAACAGCTCCTTTTGCCCCAGGTTGACAAGCGCGTCCGCAATGGCTGCATCCCCGTGCGGGTGGTACTGCATGGTGTAGCCGATGATGTTGGCCACCTTGTGGAAGCGGCCGTCATCGATCTGCTTCATGGCGTGGAGAATCCTGCGCTGGACGGGCTTCAAACCATCCTGAAGGGACGGCACGGCCCGCTCCAGGATCACGTACGATGCGTAATCCAGGAACCAGTTCTCGTACATGCCCGAGACGGGCGTCACATGCACGCGCTCATCGCCATTGGCCGAACCGGCCTCGGGTGTCTCGTCTGGTTGTTCGTGCTCCTCTTGATTCTCTTCGTTCTTTTCTTCGTCTGCCATGGGGGTGTTTGGGAAATTCAGGTAATTGGTAACTAACGTGATAGAATTGTTCGTTGACCAAAGTTGAACATTTCTGTGTTCATCGCCAATGATTTTGCCACTCCCGATGCTTGACATCGGGAGGCACAAAGAGAAGTTGATTGTCAAGCACTTGTAATGCGCACCTCTAACCCCTAAGGGCCAACAAACGCGCCTTTCTGCACGGGTGGCCTGTGGTTTTACTGGTGGCGGAACTCTTGATTGGCAGTGCGAGTGCAGCGCCAGCCACTCAAAGGTTTATGAAGCAAACGAAATTCAGGGGCAAGCATAGAACGAAGAAGGTGGTTAGTGTTTACACCAACCAAGGCGCCAAACGATTAATTGGTTAGCAGATACGTTGAATATTTCGAACAAGCTTGTGCCGTTGCTGAAGTCATTTGCTCAACTTGATAGCCTTTTTGTTTTAATGAGCGTATCTTGGTTGCAAGCTTAGGTAGAATGTCACCTTTAAAGGCCTTTGTATTATCCATCTCAATTTCTTCAATGACTTCGTCATTTTTTATGACAACAATGCCTGACTTTGTCCCAAAACAGCCTTTTTTGACCTCAGTTACACGTAAGATGATGACATCATCCGGCTTTTCATAGGCCGAGAGGTCATTGCAAAACAGAAATGTAAAGACACTGATCGACAGGAATAAAATAATACTTTTCATCATGTAGCGTTTATTGATCTGTTCAAGACAAAATTAATCAAAATTTGCAAATAATAATATTGGAGCAAGAGAGGTAGATTTCCCAGGAAGCCCTATGCTTTTGGTGGTGTCCTCACGAACAAACGTGCGATTGGTCCACTTGTTAATCTTGTAGAATGAGCTTGCTTTGCTTGTTCATGTATAGAAAAGATGCTGGTTGGTATCCCACCAACACAGAAGCTATAGCGCTACAAATTCACGTGTGCTTTCGGTTCTCCTTGTGGTCGTGGAAGCTTGCCTGTCTATAGGTTGGCGGGCAAGCAGCCATACCGAAGGGGTGAGAGGCTTATAGCGAAATACCGGTTTTTATAAACCTTTGATGCCTTCGGCATCAAATAGCCGCCAGTGGCGATAGGGATTTAATCAGGTTAAAGTCTTTCGGACTTCCTAACCTCATATGGCCCGCTTGGTACCGATCTCCGAGGAGATCAACTTGCCACTTGGCTGGGAGGCACGAATAACACTGTTCCCATAGGCATCCGGAACGCCATGCGGTGTTGCAGGAAGTGGAAGTTGTAGTGACAATCTTGAACTGCACCGATCTACTATTTAAATGAAGGTACCATTTTGTGTACACACGGTAGCTATAGGTTGGCGGGCAAGCAGCCATACCGAAGGGGTGAGAGGCTTATAGCGAAATATCGAAACATATACCGCGACACCGAAGGTGTCGAACATGCAGCTGAGCTTCTAATTTTGGAACCATTTGGATTTGTACGCCCAGGTGTGTTGTTCGATCCCTTTGGGATCGCTTTTATTCATTTTGTCCGGTTTCTATAAACCCCTGCCTGACGTAGGCAGGTGCGATGCCTTCGGCATCAAATAGCCGCCAGTGGCAATAGGGATTTAATCAGTTGAGGTCCTTCGGACTTCCTGGCCTCAATTGGTAATTGTGGAACTGATCTACGCAAGTTTAAATCTCGTGTAAGCGCAAAGCTTTGCTTCGCAGCTTTTCATCACTGGATTAGCTTTGCTAATCAATGGCATGAAGCGAAGCTTCATAAATCAAGGGTCCAGCCGATGATTGATACATCTGGGACGAAGCACATTTTTACAGATAAGAGCGGCAGGGAGTTAGAGGGAAGCGCCAGCCACGCACCGATTGACCATGTTCTTTAATGAAGCGAACGAAAGGGAGTGGCTTGCGTAGAATCAAAATGCTGGTTCTTTGGGATAATACAAGCCAAGGGGGAAAATAATGGCTTATTCTTCTATGAAATGAACAAACCCTTTCTTTTTCAAACCGTTTTTGAGCTCTTCATCTCTCGTCCACAGGTCATACCCCAATTCCAACGCTAAAGCAACAAATGGCGTGTCTTTTTCGTCTACATCATGACATAACCGGTAGGCCCCAATAAAATTGCCTGTAGAAATGTTCTCTTCGTTGATGAAGTGAATCCTGTTCAAAATTTTGAGGAGAAATTCTAATGTCTCTTCTTCCGAAGCTTTCGATTTCTTCAGAATACTCTCTTTGTGTTTGAAAATTTCCCCGATCAGAAAATTGGGCGTAAAAAAGAGGTCCTGACTGTTCAGAATTCGATTTCTGGTTATGGACTCTCTCCCTCTCAGAGCTGAGAAGATGAGATTCGAATCGATGACAATCCTTTTCATTGCTCATCTTTGGGAATGAACCGGTCTTTATTGGTTTGCCACCACTCCTTCTTCATCTCTTCACCCAATTCCTCTATATCTTCACCAAAATCAACTTTCTCAGCCAGAGATTCAAGCCGCAGGTTATCGATGAATTGGAGGAGTGCTTCTTTGTTGATAGCGTCTTTGTCAATACTGACGATGAACTGGTCATCGGATGATTGAACTGTTACTTTTCGCATGGTATTCGGTTTTGCATTGTTTGTTATCATTCAAACGTTCCAAGACATATGGAAGTTTCTTCTGTGAATGCGGCAAGCGTATAGGTCTTGTTGGTTTACACGATTACACTCTAATGTACGTCTTTGTTGGTGAGGATAGAAGCATGAGCAGACGGGTTGCGCCAAACCCGTATGGTCGAAAAATGGAGCTGAGGATGTTGTCAACCCTACGGGATTTGTTCAACCCGTAGGGTTTGGCAGTTCGCTTCACAGCAATGCGCGCCTGCGGTTCTCCCGCATGCCTCGCCTAAGGGGAGGGTGGTGGATGGAGGGCGGCTGGGAGTTAGAGGCGTAGTGCCTGCCACTCACCGGTTGCCCATGATAGGCATGTTAAAGGGTTAGGCTGGCATTGATGAGTAGTGTGTCCTGAAAAGTATAAGAGCTCCTCTTTTGTGAAGGCCCCTTTTTCCTTAAATTTTTCGATTAGTTGATTCTCGATGACCTTTAGCAATAGCAACCCAATTTTCACTAATAATAACAAAATGTGGCTAATTTTGGAAACCAAAAAAATGCCACTAAAATTGAAAAGTGGTAAAATTTGGAAATAGCATCTACACCTTTGTTGGTATCCCCACCAAAAACGATGGATTGGCATGATACACAGCTTCGCACCCACGTGTGCTTGCCTCGCCTAAGGCGAGGGTGGTGGATGGCTGGTGGCCGGGAGTTAGACACACAGCGCCCGCCAACCAACGGTTGCCCATGATAGGCGTGAGAAAGGGTTTGGCTGGCATTGATGAGTAGTGTGTCCTGGTTGGTGAGGACACCAACCAGGGCGAAATAGCTATCGGAACAGAGCTAAAAATCGCAAGAAGGATTATTTCACAGTATAGTTCGTGCCTGGTCCTGAGCCATGTTTTTCGATCAGGTTTTTCTTGATCAAATCAGGCAAGATTCTTTTAACTGTCGGGCTTGGTATCCCCAGTCTTTTTGCGATATCACCAGATTTGCAACCAGGATGATTTTCCATAAATGTTAGAATTGATTTCTCTCTGGGGGCGAGCTCAGCTTCACCACCTTGTTTCTCAAGCTTCTCCATCAATAGCTTTTGAACATGAGTCAATGCATCAAAGAAAAACAATACCCACTTGGTTACATCCTCATACGGTCTCTGGGCTTGGCACCCCCTTAAAGCACTATAATATTCTGTTTTTCTGCTTTCAATTTCGTGTTCTAAACTTACATATTGAATCCATTTGTAACCGTGTTGTAATAACAACAAGGTAGAAAGAAGCCGACTCATCCTGCCATTACCATCCCGGAAAGGATGAATACTCACAAAATCGTATGTGAATAAAGCGTTTTTAACAAGTGGGTGCGTTTCATGATCATTATTGTACCATTCGATCAAGTGCTTCATTGCTTCCTCTGTTGCCAAGCCTGGTGCCGTTGTTTCAAAAATCACATGCGTGGTACCATCTGGTAGCTTTGCCTCTACTGCGTTGCTCTGCTGTTTATAATCACCTTTGTGCCATTGATCTTTCTCACTGTATTTGAGCAGTATATTGTGCAGGTTTTTTATACTGCTTTCAGTAATTTCTATTTCTGCATAAGACCCGGCTATTAGCTCCAGGGTCTCAAAATATCCGACAACTTCCTGAGAATCCCTGTCAGCAATATTGGTGATATCGATATTCCTCAACAGTACTTCAACTTCTTCGTCAGACATGAGCGAACCCTCAATGCGCGTGGA
>PXTV01000169.1:6055-9457 GCA_003022985.1 Bacteroidetes bacterium SW_11_45_7
CTGGGAGGTAGAGGCGCAGTGCAGGCCACTCACTGCTTGCTCATTTTCTTTAATAAAACCAAGGAAAGTGAGCAGCATACATGGAACCAAAATGCTGGTTGGTGGGGACATCAACGAAAGGTAGAAATTCCAATTAGTCGATTGTAACTTTTCCTTCTCTGACTTTTTTCATGAACGCCTTCTGTTCCTCAAGGGTCATGTGCTTCATCTTTACAGCAAGTTTCTGTTTGATGGAACGAAAGTACGCCACAGAATCGAAGCCATCCTTTGTTCTGACCTTCTTTTTTGTATTTTCACTCTTCATAATGAATCAATTCTTGAGGTGTTCGAATGTCGATTTCCGGGTAGCCGGATTTCAAATTGACAGAATTGAATAACCGGATTTTATCATAGTTCACAATATGCTTAAAATTCCAGCTCACCAACAAGTCCAGTCGATGAACGGAGGCGATGGCGATATGATAAGCATCGTTCAAGCTTTTCCACGTTAGAATACCCGAATCAATGTATTGCCTGCCCAACTTTTTCGATTCTTCATCCAACTCCACATAAGTTAAACAATCAGCCGGAATTTTAGATTTCACATCCGTGATGTGTTCGGGAGCTAACATCAACTCCGTTTCATTGACGTCTGAATAGAAAACGTGAAACGCTTTGTTCTGAATCCGCTTAAAGAACGCCTGTGTATCATAAGCAAAGATTTCGTCATAATAACCACCAATAACAGAATTGTCAAGATAGATAAGAATTTTACTCATTAGTTATCCGCTTACGTTGAATGGTTAATTTAAGCTAATTTTTCCGTTATGGTGACTGCAAGTTTTTCCCCGCCTTAGTTGGTGTCCTCACCAACAAAGATAGCTGTGGCACGAAGCCAGCCACGCCTTGCCTTAGGCGAGGGTGGCTGGGAGGTAGAGGCGCAGCGCTGGCCACTCAAAGATCGCCCATGTTCTTTAATGAAACCAAGGAAAATGAGCAGCATACATGGAAGCAAAATGTTGGTTGGTGGGGATACATACTGGGGCAGAAAATATCCAAATTAGTCTTGAATTTTAGTGAATAATTACTCCTAACTATTTAAGTTAGTAGCCTGTTTTTATTAAGTTTGTGTTGAAATATTTACTTCATTCCTATGAATGGAAAAATCACAAAAACAAAACCTGGTCGAGGCTTTATTGCTTTTGGTTGGTATGGTGGAAAATTCAGCCATAAAGATTGGATATTACCATTGTTACCTAGTACACAGCATTTTTGTGAACCATTTGGTGGGTCAGCAGCCATTCTTCTCAATAAAGATCCCTCTCCAGTAGAAACATATAATGATATAGATGGAGAAGTTGTTAATTTTTTTAGAATATTAAGGGAAAACCGAGATGAATTATTGTATGCGATTGGAATGACTCCATTTTCCCGTGAAGAATTCCAACAAGCTTTATCTTATCGTAAAGAAAGCATTTCTGATCTTGAAAGGGCAAGAAGATTTTTTGTGAGAGCCAGACAAGTAAGAACCGGTTTGGCACAGACTGCTTCAAACGGAAGATGGGCCAATTGTCTTAAAACCAGTAGAGCTGGAATGGCAGGTTCTGTATCAAGATGGTTAGGCAGTGTAGAAGCACTAGAGTTTATTGCTACGAGGTTATTACGAGTGCAAATTGAAAATGACTACGCACATTCAGTAATAAAGCGCTATGATTCAGAGGATACATTGTTTTATTGTGACCCTCCATATCCACATGATTCAAGAAATGATTTAAAAGCTTATCAATTTGAAATGTCCAATGAAGAACATGAAAAATTAGCATATGTGCTTAATAGAGTTAAAGGAAAAGTAGCAATTTCAAGTTATGACTCGCCCTTGATGGAAGAATTGTATAAGGGATGGAATAAGTTTAAGGCTGAAACAAAAAAAGCACTTTCTGTGAAGAAGGAAAGAACTGAAGTTTTGTGGACAAATTATGATATAAATAATGAGCGCAAAGAAGGGTTTTTCAGAGAAGTGTGAAGACTATTTATATAAAAGGTGGGATGACTTATTTGATAAGTTTGAATTCAGTGACTTCAAGGAGCCCTTAGGTAAAGAAAAGAAATTAATTGAATCAATATCTTCATGTTTAACAAGTCGAACTAAATCATATCATTACGTTCTTCCGACACAAGTTTTGGCTAAAATCAATAATCATTCTTTGGATGCCAGATCCTTACAGGCTTCTTATGGATTTGATGCCAGAACAATAGCTCACAATGTTATTGTTCCTTTTGATCAGTATAATTACAATGTGTTAGGTGGTTCTTCAGAACCTTATGTCAACAATCCTTTAAGACATCCAGCAGTCACCGGAGAATACAGAGAACAACAAAAGAATAAGACTGACTGGGACTTGCTGGTATTTGTACTCGACAAAATTGAAAGAAAAAATTCCATAGCTTTTACTAAAAAGGTATTCGATCAGATTCTTTTCGAAATCTATAGACTTCTGAAAGAAGTTAAAGTTTTATATGCAACACCTAACAGAATTAGTTTAGATAAAGCTTTGACAATAATTAAGGAATTTACTTCCCAAAAATCAGGTGGAGATAGGGTAGAAGCTATAACTACTGTATTATTTCAAACACTAGGGGAAAGATTTCACTTATTTGACAATGTACTACGGGAAAAAGTAAATGCGTCAGATAGCTCTACAGGAATGGCAGGTGACATAGAATGTTGGAGTAAAGGTGAAATTGCTTTACTAATAGAAGTGAAAGATAAAGAGCTAACATTAACACAACTAGAAAATACCTTAAATGTGGCTAGATCTAATAAAATAAGCGAGGTTCTTTTCATGTTGCAAAAAGGCATTCTAAAAGAGGAATTTCAAACCATTCATAAAAAAATTGAAGGTGAATTCAACAGTGGCCAAAATATTTACATTTCTAATTTAGAAGAGTTTGTTAAAAACTTGCTTATCTTATTAGGTGAATCAGGTAGAACGGAGTTTATTGCCAAGGTGGGTCAAGAGTTGGATCAATCCAACTCACCAATTTCGACAAAAAAACATTGGGCACAATTGTTGCAAAATACGTAAGTTTCATTCTATAAGCCATATAAGCTAATTGACAATGAGCATATCAGAATAAATCCCTTGTTTTGGTATAAGATATTAACACGAATAATTATAAAGTAGCTTGAAGCCACACTTCATATCCTTATGCGTTTACGTTTTCATAGGTTGTAGATGCTGAGTGTTGGGATTATAAATTACAGTTTATGCCACTCACATTTGCCGTTTAATGAGCATGATAAGGATCGGGGTTATCTGGTATTGATGAATGGGTTAAACTGGTTACTAAAAGTTGTTAGTAGTGTTTTTAGCATATTTCGCTAGTCACACCCCCTCCCTCCACCTCCTCCACATCCTTCTC
>PXTV01000170.1:0-1640 GCA_003022985.1 Bacteroidetes bacterium SW_11_45_7
GTCATCGATAAGGACAAGCTTCTGTTTTTACAATGTGTCAAGCTGTGTCAAGCAGCAAGCAGGTAAATCTCACTTCGATGAAGTCCGGGCAATGTTTCGTATTTTACCAGACGTAAGAAACCTGCCATTATTAGAACGGTTCTGGAGCTTAGAGAATGGACACAACCAACAAACATGACATCGAAAAGATTAAGCCCTTATTCTGGGAATACGACTGGGAATCTGTTCAGAAAAAAATGACCAGCTATTTTGTGATAGCAAGAGTTTTGGAATTTGGCACCCCTGAGCAATTTGCAACGCTTGTGGCTGTCATAGGTGAAACACCAGTTCAAGATTTTCTGGCAACACGTTCCGCAGATCGGTTATTATCAAGGCGATCGCTCAACTATTGGCGCTTATACTATGAGATTACAACCACAACATCAGAAAGCGGTTTGTGAGATTAACCAAGTGCTCAGTGAAGGTGGTTTTTATTTGGCAGATGCGGATAAGGAACCCGCATTGAAGATGCTTACATCTATAGATTGGCAGAGAATCAAGACCTATTTTCAACAATCATTTGTACAGGTTTAAAACCCCAAGGGTAACGGGTAAAGGCTAATAGTATCCTAAAAACAAAAGCCCTTGCAAGTCACGCACTCACAAGGACTCATACAATTTAATAGTAGCGTGGGAGGGAATTGAACCCTCGACCTCGGGGTTATGAATCCCGCGCTCTTACCTAACTGAGCTACCACGCCATAGTATCTGAGAGCGCAAAATTAAGCCATCTTACCAACGATTGCAACGAGTTGGTAAAGCTTTTTCTGCGCAACAGGTGGTAAAATTAGATTTGTACGCAATAGGTTGACAAGACGCTTCATCAGATCATTTTCCCGACCTTTTCTATTGATCATCTCAGGAACGGCAATGAGTAGGATGTCATCATGTCATCCTGGAAGCTATTTCTCCTTTTTAGAGTAATCACTTAGCAACTCTTCTTTGAGAAAGCTCTTTAAGCTAAGGTCTTCATCAATAGCGGGCCAATGAATCCCTGTGCCTTCGCCTGTAATGGCAAAATCATGCAATTGATCTTGTGTGGCATGCTGAAGGGATGAATAAGTTGAAAGAGAGCGTTGGATGACCTGCTTATTATTAAGAACAATGAGCAGCAAATTGAGGTCTTGATGAATATGAACTGCGACTATCCGCACACCCTTACCAAAAATCAATTGATCAAAGGCGTCCATATCATTTGCGTAATGATTCACAACCTCCTCAGATTCGTACTGTTGAAGTTGCTCCCTCAACATGTTAGGCGTTCTTTTATCAGTCGTTTTCGAAGTACTCATACCAGGATTGAATCAGAAAATTTTGATGTTCTTCGACTATATCAAGGATAGCCAGTTGCTCTTGTTTTTTAAAATTCATCAAATACTGGACCCTCAAATCAGGGTAGAGCCATATTTTTCCCACACCATCACCTTTAGTAACATGAATATGTGGTGGTTCATTCCCTTCTTCAGATTAAAAGTGGAACCGGAAACCCTTGATTCTTAATACGGTAGGCAACCACTAAAAATTCAACTCGATCGGCACACTGCATGGCTTTTCTTGCAATTGGAACGGTGTTATTTATACCTGCCTGCCAGCGGCAGGTT
>PXTV01000170.1:1965-8404 GCA_003022985.1 Bacteroidetes bacterium SW_11_45_7
TAAGCCAGGCGGAGCTCAAAATCGGGCAGGAATTCACCCTCCTCCGCAAATCGGAGTACACCGTTGTCTTCCATGGGCCGGATGTTTTCCGGCAAAAAGGACGCCTTTTCGCGCGCGTTCGGGTTGTTGGCCCAGTCCCAGTGCGCTTTGTGCGTCCAATAGGTGGCATTGGGAAAGGTGGGCGCCAGGTTGCCGTTGTCATCGTACTTGATGGCTCCGCCACAATGATCGAAGTGGAGGTGCGTGTGAATGACGTCTGTGATATCCTCAGCGGAAAAGCCGTGCTCTTGCAGTGAGCCCGGCAGCGATTGCTCGCCATGCGGCTGGTAAAGCGAGAAGAACTTCTCGCTCTGCTTATCGCCAATGCCGCTGTCGATGAGAATTTTACGGTTGTGGTGCTCCACCAGCAAACAGCGCATGGCCCAGGTGCACAGGTTGTTTTCATCGGGCGGATTGAAGCGCTCCCATAATGTTTTGGGTACCACGCCAAACATGGCGCCTCCATCGAGTTTGAAATAGCCGCTGTGTATAGGATACAAGTTCATGTTCAAAAACCGAGATTTCCGCCTGAATAATGCTTGAACGATTGCTGAAGGCCGACCATCTTAATAGCCGCTTCGGCCGACTCTGCACCTTTATTGCCTTTCTCCCCGCCAGCTCTTGCTTTAGCTTGTTCTTCGTTCTCGGTGGTGAGTACGCCAAAGATGAACGGCATATTAAATTCGCGCGTCAGGTTCATCAGAGCATTGGCTACTGCATGGTTGATATACTCATCGTGCCGGGTTTCACCCTTAATGACGCATCCCAGGCAAATGACAGCATCGATATCTTTATTACGTCCCAGAAATTGCGCGCCTGCGGGTAGCTCAAAGCTGCCCGGCACATGGATCGATTCGATGTTGTTATCTTTCACATTTTGATCCCGTAGAGTTTGGAGACACCCTTCATGGAGTGATCCCGTGATGGGTTCATTCCATTCAGCCACCACAATGCCCAACTTCACATTACTGGCTTCAGGTAAAGAAGACGATTGAGCTTGTTGTTTGGCCGACATTGACAGAAGATTTAGCAATCGGTGATTCGGTCAGATCAATCACTTGTGATAGCCGTTGATGAATGGGAAAACTTAAGATTTTGTCTTTGCCTGAACCCTTGCAAGATGCTTTTCCGCTTCTTTCCCCTCCGATGTCTCGGGATATTTTTTGCTAAGACGTTTGTAATACTCTTCAGCCTTGGCGTACTGCTTACTCTGTTCCGCAGCCATGGCAGCTTTTTTCAGGTAAATAGGGGCGGAAAATTTATTGGGGTCAGCTTTAGCAGCTTTGAGAAAGTGATCAATGGCTTTCTGGTTTTGCCCTAACTCCATGTAGGCATCTCCCATTGCCCCGAATTTGATGCTTCGCATCATCTGGTCATCAGTGCTAAAATCACTTAAAAACTCAACAGCCCCTTGATAATCACCGGTTTGCAGGTAAGAAATGCCGGCATAGTAGTTGGCTACATTGGCTGCATCAGTCCATTTATAGTCCTTAATAATGTCCAGAAACCCGGGATAATTTGCATCCCCCTGTAGTGCCAGTTGGAACGAGTCTTTTTCAAAGTAAAGTTGTGCCTTGAACATTTGCTGTTGGGCTTCCTTTTGCTGCGGTTGCAGGTAGAAAAACCGAAAGCCCATGACACCGATCACAACGGCCAGGACAACCCCAACCACGGTGGTAATGATGGTTCCGTTACGATTGATAAACGATTCGATTTTGGTATAGATATCGCCTATTTCATTTCCTGCTGATGCCTGCTTCTGCCTTTGTGCCATGGAGTGAGTAGGTTAATTTTTTGTTGAATGCTCTTTTGTTAGTCCTTGATAAACGGATAATCCTTTTGTGTATAAACATCCTGATACAGCTCTTCAGGGGATGGATAATCGGAATTCTCAGCGAATTCAACAGCACCCTGTATCCGCTGCTTGGTTGTTTCATCGATCTCATCGAGCTTTTTCCGGGAAGTGTATTTCTTCTGCATGATGGTTTTCTTCACAAGGATGATAGGGTCCTTTTCCCGATAGGCCTCCAATTCGTCACGGGTGCGGTATTTGGCAGGGTCGGAGATCGAGTGCCCTTTGTAGCGATAGGTTTTGGCTTCGATACAGGACGGGCCACCCCCATTTCGGGCTCGTTGCACGCCTTCTTCCACAGCTTCGTGGACTTCTTCGCAAACCATGCCGTCAACTGCTTGCGATGGGATATTGTAACTCTCCCCGTACTTGTAGAGATCCTCTTGAATGGACCCTTGAGAAACGGGCGTTCCCATCGCATACTGGTTATTCTCACAGATAAATACAATTGGCAACTGCCATAGGGCAGCCATATTCAAGGTTTCGTGAAATTCACCCTGGTTAACGGCACCATCCCCAAAGAGGCAGACAGTGACGTTATCCGTGTTGCTGTACTGCTCGGAGAAAGCGATGCCGGCTCCTAACGGAATATGGCCCCCGACAATGCCGTGGCCGCCAAAAAAGTTGCTTTCTTTACTGAAAAAGTGCATGGAACCGCCCTTGCCTTTGGCACAGCCCGTTCTCTTCCCGTACAATTCGGCCATACCCTCTTCAGGTGTAACACCTTTGGCAATGGCTATGCCATGATCGCGGTAAGCGGTAATGACCGGGTCTTCTTCTTTTGTGGCGGTCATGACGCCTGCTGCCACTGCCTCCTGACCAGTATACAAGTGCAAAAAGCCCCTGATCTTCTGCTGCTGGTACAACATAGCCGCCCGATTCTCGAACTGGCGGAGCAGTTGCATTAGCTCGTACCAATACAGGTAGGTCTCTTTTGTTAACTTTGATTTCTTGTTTGTGCCTTTTTTAGGGCTTTTCTTCGTATTGGTAGCCATCCTGTTGAGGATTTGTTGCCGTGCTCTTAACAAACTTGTCCATCCAACAATTCAAAAACTATCAAACTGTTGGCTGCACCTTTCACGATAAAGTGAACTGTTTTGTTGGTGACAATGGCGCAGGCAAGACCAATCTCCTGGATGCAATTTACTATCTCTGCCTCTCCAAAAGTTACTTCAATCCGGTTGATCGTCAAAACATCCAACACGGGGAGAGCTTTTTCGTGCTGGAAGGCGAGTTCGTCATAACAGAGAGATCGGACCGGATCCGCTGTGTAGTGCAAACGGGTAAGAAAAAAGAACTCACGCGCAACAAAGTCCCTTACGATAAGATAGCTGAGCACGTAGGTGCGTTTCCTGTCGTCATTGTCACACCGGATGATAATGTGCTCGTACTGGGCGGTAGCGAAGAAAGACGTAAATACATCGATAATGTGCTCTCCCAGATCGACCGCTCATATCTTCAGGACTTGATGAACTACAATCGCACTATCACCCAGCGTAACAGCACATTAAAAAAATTTGCTGAGCAAGATAGGTTCAATCAATCCTTGTTGGCAAGTTACGATGATGCATTGATCAACCCGGGGCAACGCATCTTCGAGCGCAGGAAGGAAATCGTTGAGGCTCTTGTGCCGAAATTTCAGGCCTATTATCGAGCCATTTCCGGCAACCGCGAACAAGTGAGCATTACCTACCAAACGGACCTTCACCATAGCTCTTTTGCTTCTCTGCTGCAAGAGAGCCGTGAAAAAGACCGTGTCCTGCAGCGGACAACGAAAGGCATCCACCGCGATGACCTCGTGTTTACAATCGATGGCCATCCCACGAAAAAATTCGGCTCGCAGGGGCAGCAGAAATCGTTTCTTATTGCACTAAAGCTGGCTCAGTACGATGTTATGTTCCATCATCATAACACCGCCCCTCTCCTGCTATTGGATGATATTTTCGATAAACTGGATGAAGAACGTGTGCAGCATTTGCTCCAATGTATCAATGAAAACCAGTTCGGTCAGATCTTTCTTACGGATACCAATTGTACCAGAGTCAGCTCCTTATTTGATGGTGGTGAAGACCAAGTGAAGATCATGGATATTGTGGATGGACAGGTGAAGACCGGGGGAAGAATTTGAAGTTTGAGACCAGCCGGGAGGCTGACAGGTTTGACATTGAATAATTGGAGCGACCTGCCTTATTGAAGTTTTGTGGGATTTTGGCGATTGTCAAACAGGTAAACCAAATAAATCTGCTTGTCTTTGATTTCGTAAAAAATTGATGTTTGGCGACTGATAACAGCTTTTCTCAATCTTGGTTGGCTAGTAGATTGCGGGAAAATGGGGGATAGTTTTAAATGAGATCAATCTGCCGGGATAACTTGTCCTTGAAATGATCGAGTTCGCATTCAGACCATATTGTTTGCAGGTAATCAAGGATGTCTTCAAGATTCTGTATGGCCTCGTTGGTCCACACGATTTTGTATTCAAAGGCCATACTTTTTCTTTACCTGTTCGTGTGAAGTCACTCTTCCCTCTTCTACATCTTTCATTCCCCGTTCAATAGCTTGTTTTTGTTCATCAGTAAGATCATGCCACCAATCGTGGTTGGTTTCGGCAGCATCCTTGACTTCTTTCAAATACTCAAGTGTGGATTCATCGGTTAAGGATGTGAGCCATTCGATCAGTTCTAATTTCAATGATTCATGTTGCATAACTCTCTTTGACTTTTCAATGACACGTTAAGAAAAACAATTCAGGGTACCGAAAATACAAAGTCCGGCTTACCAGCAGAACTTGTTCATGGTTGTGGATAACTTCACCGCTCGCCCTATTCTGTTTATGGACTTCATTCCGTAATTTCATCTCTCCGATTTAATAATCAGCCCCCTCAACTTAATAGCTTAATAACTGAATAACTAAACAACAATGGCATCGCGCGGCAACGAACAACACATGAAGGAAGCGATTGAAAACCTGCTTCAATCCTATAGCTTAAAGGGAAAAGTTAACGAAAAGCGCTTGGTTGCTGCCTGGCAGGATTTGATGGGCAAGAAGATTGCCAAACACACCCGAAAAATCTATATTAGCCATAACAAGTTGTTTCTTACCATTGACAGTGCCCCTCTGAAACAAGAGCTGAGCTTTGCCAGGGATAAGATTGTGGAGTTGGTGAATGAGCGGTTGGGAGAAGAAGTGGTGGAGGAAGTGGTGATTCAATAAAGATTTGTACCAAAAAATCATCTCCGCATTACTTGAAAGCTCATTCGAGCAATGCAGAGATGGTCAAGGGAATGGTTCTCGACTACGGTATTCTTGTCAGAAATCTCACAACTTTTCCAGCTCCGAGAAGAAGAAGTCGCCTTCGCGCTGCGCTGTATCATCGGCATCGGAGCCGTGCACACAATTGCGCTCAATCGACTCCGCATAGTCCTTCCGAATTGTGCCTTCTTCGGCTTCTTCGGGATTTGTAGCGCCAATGAGTTTGCGAAAGTCCTCAACGGCATTGTCCTTTTCCAGAATAGCGGCAACAACGGGGCCTGAGGTCATAAATGCCACTAAACTGTTGTAAAACGGCTTATCCGCATGAACTTTGTAGAATTCTTTGGCCTTTTCCTCGGTCAGCTTGCGAAAGCCGCCATCGATAAAACGCTGAAGGATCTCGCCAATGAGATTTTTTTCCACAGCATCGGGTTTGATGATAGTAAGTGTTCTGTTCCCTGCCATTCCTCTTGATTTTTAACAGTTACCAAATGTGGGGCAAAGGTAGCATTCAAGCCCGAAAGCTGCAATGCAAACCGCTGAATTTTACGGAATCGATGATCGGCTGAGGCGCAGAGACGCTGAGATCTTTAGACAATCCCAACTACTCAACAACGGAGCAATCCAAGTTTGCACTGCGAGAGCATGAATACAAATTATTGATCAATCAGTCATTTACGATGTTAAGTGGCTATGTTTCTTTTATCAACAACTCTGTGCCTCCGCATCTCTGCGGTTTAGTTATGCGCCATTAGAGTAGATTATTTTTGTCAACTTTTTTTTCTCCTCAATTTTATTTTAGACATTTGCCGATTCTATTCAACCGGGCATGACAGATGTAAACCACTTACGGGACCTTCTCGCCTCACCCCTCAACATTGTCATCACCACCCACCGTAAACCGGATGGAGATGCAATGGGCGCATCGCTGGCAATGTACAATGTACTTTGCCAAAAAGGGCACCGTGTCCACTTCATCTCCCCTACCGAGTTCCCCGATTTTTATAAATGGTTGCCGGGCAGCCAGGATATAGTGGTTTATACCGAAAGCGAGCAACAATGTGCAGATTTAACGTACGCAGCCGATCTCATTTTCTGTCTCGACTACAATTCCCTCAACCGCGTAAACGAGATGGGCCACTACATCAATCACGCAGCGGGGAAGAAGGTACTGATCGATCATCACCCTGACCCTGACGGCTTTGCCGATTTCAATTACAGCAAGCCAACAGCCAGCTCCACTGCTGAAATGATTTACGACTTCCTCGAGATGATCCAGCATAGCGGTTCCATCAACA
>PXTV01000171.1:0-6293 GCA_003022985.1 Bacteroidetes bacterium SW_11_45_7
CGAACCAGCGATTGATAAATCGAGTCGGGGTGGCTGGATTCGAACCAGCGGCCGCACGTCCCCCAGACGTGTACTCTAACCAGACTGAGCTACACCCCGAAGACAATTCATTTCAAAGTAATAGTAAAGAACGTAGATGGTACCTGTTTCCAAGTGCAAATCTAAGAGTTTTTGAAGCTAAGTAGAAGGGTTCTTGCTGTAAATTGAAAGAAGGAAATAGTCGTCATTTTACTACGGTTGCTCCTTATCCTTTTCCCTGGGGTCAACTTCAATCTCATCCGGCTGCACGGACTTTTTAACAAAATCGGATGAAACAACTTTAAAAGTTGTGCGCCTGTTTTTTTGGTGTTCCTCTTCTGTACAATCTACACCATCAACACAATCGTTCACCAATTGGCTCTCACCGTAGCCCTTAGCTAAAAGCCGTTGCGGATTCACACCCTTGGATACTAAATACTCGATCACGGATTCGGCTCTTGCTTTGGAGAGGCGTTGGTTATATGCATCACTTCCCCTTGAGTCAGTATGAGAGCCAATTTCAATCTTGATGTTTTTGTTTTCCTTTAACAGCTTCGCGAGATCTTCCAAAACGGGCTTGGATTTATCCCTTAGACTTGACGAATCGTAATCGTAATAAATATTGGGAATGACGATTTCCTTTTCCTCGAAGATCTTTTCGAGAATGATCTCGATACGGATTGTAACCGTTACTTGATCCGGGTCATTTTTCCCCTTTGTTGTCACGTTTTTAGACTTGCTAAAGTACCCTTCATTAGAGGCCATCACTTTATAATTCGAACTTCTCTCCAGTTCAAAATGGAAGGAGGCATCTTCTCCCGTAAGCTGGCTGGCGATTTTTTCTTCTTTGTTTCTGAATTGCTGAAGAAGATCAACATTGGCTTGTGGCAATTTCTCATGATCGACCACTTCGCTGTTAGGGTCCGTGGGATCCTTATATACGGGCCGCTTGACCACACCCTCCAACTCGTAAAAAGAGATATTCTTCCGTTCAAAACGATAGATATCATCGTTGCCTTTGCCACCGGGACGTGTTGAACAGAAGTAACCGGATTCGAGGATTTTGTCTTCTTCACTCCTGGGACCTGTTTTATCGTAAATGAGACCAAAATCATCGGCCCCTGAATTGATAGGTGGCTTCATGTTTTTGGGGTTGACCCACTTATTCCCCTTTTTCTGTGCGGTAAAGATATCCAGCCCGCCCATACCTTTATGGCCGTCTGACGCAAAATACAGTTTTTTGTCATCTCCCAGATAGGGGAATAATTCATCTCCCTTTGTATTGATAGCATTCCCTAAGTTGATGGGACTGCTCCAGCCCGTAGCTGTTTTGTTGACATAGTAAAGGTCGTTTTTACCGTAGCCCCCTTCAGCATCAGATGAGAAAAACAGGCGCTCACCGTTTTGGGTAAGATAAGGGTGGCCTACATTGACGCTGTCTTCAAAAAACTGAATACGCTTTGCTTCGCCCCAAACACCATTTGGCTTTTTCTGGCTTTTGTAAATCAAGCAGTAATCATCCTCTTCACCCGAGCTGCCGCAACGTGTAAAATACATAGTTGAGCCATCGCTGCTGAATATAGCTGCTCCTTCGTGATATTTTGTGTAATTTTTGGATGTTTGAAAAAAGTCGGAAAATTCTTCCCCTGTCCACCCGTATGTTTCATCGCCATAAGAATCCGGGCGGGAGGAGGAGAAAACCAGAGAATGATCCTGGTAAAGAACAGGGGCAAAATCCGAATACTCTGAATTGATGTTCTCAGGAATCGAAACGTTCATATTCGTTTCCTCTTCAATCCATTTTTTAGCTTGTTTACAGGCCTGGATTTGGTTTTGAGCTTTTGCCTTTTCTAAAGGTTCAGCATTGGCATATTCTTGAAATACTTTTATGGCATCTTCATAGCGTTCAAGACTCTTGAGCATCAACCCTTGATAATAGAGCGCTTGAGGCCCATACCCGTAATCAGCAGCTTGACGATACCAAGTGACAGCTTTGTCCTTCTTGTTGGCCATTCGGTAAGATTCGCCAATTTTATAAGCAACCCGGGCTTTTAAGTAATCCGTTTCCTTGTCCTCAATTTCTTCCTGGAAAAGCTCAGCAGCAATCATATATTTTTTCTGCTCATAAGCAACTTCCGGGTCTTCAATCTCACGTGTTGTTTGACAGCTCACGAGAAGGGTGAGCAGAATAACTGTAGTTGTGAAGTAAGAAATAGGACGTAAAACGATGGTCATGTTGAACGCTAATAGGTTTTGATGCGATGGATTTAGTTATGGTTATCTGCTGTACAAGACAACCGTCTTTCAACGGCCCTAAGGTAAGAATAGCCGACCCTTGTCAAGGAGTCGGCTTTTGCATGAAAGGCCGGTCTATTCCTTACATTACCGGATAAACAACATTTCACGGTATTTGGGCAGAGGCCATAAGCGGTCATCCACTATGCGTTCAAGTTTGTCTACATGGTAGCGGATGGGCTCAAAGTAGGCCTTGACTTTATCGCAATAGGCAATAGCAATGTCCTTGGTATCTTCAAGCTCATTGGCCTTTTTCCGCTCATCGACCATTGCTTTTGCATTTGCCCTGACCTCCTTGATGTGATGAGAAATCTTTTCAATGAGCTCCTTTTGAGGGCCATAGAGGTCTTCATCATCATTGATCTCCTTGATCCCGCGGATATTGTTGAGCAGCTCATTCTGATATTCAATAGCCACCGGCAATACGTGATTATAAGCAAGATTTCCCATCACTCGAGACTCGATTTGTAACATCTTGGAATAGTGATCCAACTGGATATCGTGTCGTGCATCGAGCTCTGCTTCCGTTAACACGTTGTTATCCGAAAACAGCTTCTTGGTCTTATCACTTACGTAAAAGTCCAAAGCACGTGGCGTATCTCGAACATTAGAAAGGCCGCAGGCATCAACGTCTTGTTTGAACTGGCGCAGTTGATTGGCCACGATGGTGTTCAACACGATCATCGGTGCGGAGCAGTTTTGAGAAGCGCCAACAGTTCTGATCTCGAACTTGTTCCCCGTAAATGCAAAGGGAGAAGTTCTGTTCCGATCAGTGTTGTGCTGCATCAAATCCGGTATCTTGTTGTGGATATCGAGTTTGAGCTCATCTTTGTCATTTTCATCGAACTTGCCGGGCTGAACACGTTTTTTGAGTTCCTCCAAAATGGATGTCATGTGGGATCCGATGAAAATCGAGATGATGGCCGGTGGCGCTTCATTGGCGCCTAAGCGGTGTTCGTTGCCTACAGTGGCTATTGAAGCTCTTACAAGATCAGCATTATCGTGAACAGCTTTGATCGTGTTGATGAAGAAGCTCAGGAACTGGAGGTTATTCTTTGGCGTCTTGCCGGGTGACAAAAGGTTTTTGCGTTGTTGTGCTTTCCGGAGCCGTTCATTTGGGCAAATGGTTTCTCATGGGTAAGTACCCTGAGATTGTGCCTGCGAGCAACACGGTCCATCAGGTCCATTAATAATTGGTTGTGATCAACTGAGAGATTGACTTCCTCAAATGCCGGGGCACATTCAAACTGATTGGGCGCCACCTCGTTATGGCGTGTTTGGAGGGGAATACCGAGCTTGTGACTTTCCTTTTCCAGATCGAGCATAAATGAGTAAACCCGTTCGGGTATCGAGCCGAAATAGTGGTCATCCAATTGGTGCCCTTTTGCGGGCTCGTGCCCAAAGACTGTGCGGTCGCTCATCATCAAATCCGGGCGTGAATTATAGAGGGCAGCATCAACCACAAAATATTCCTGTTCCCAGCCAAGTGTAGGCGTTACCTTGTTCACATTGCGCTCGAATAGGTTCACAACCTTAAGCGCTGCTTCTTCAAGTTGGTGCTGTGACTTTAACAAGGGAGCTTTGAAATCAAGCGCTTCGCCTGTGTAGGAGACAAAAATGGTGGGAATGCAAAGCGTTTTGCCATCGCCAATTTCCATGATAAAGGCTGGTGAAGAAGGATCCCATGCAGTGTAGCCGCGCGCCTCAAATGTAGTACGCAAACCGCCACTCGGTAAGCTCGAGGCATCAGGCTCCTGCTGGACTAATGATTCACCTGTGAAGTGTTCAAGGCCACTTCCATTGCCATCCATTGAAGGTGAGAAAAATGTGTCGTGCTTTTCAGCAGTTGAGCCCGTTAATGGCTGGAACCAGTGTGTGTAGTGCGTGGCTCCCTTCTCCAAAGCCCATGCTTTCATTGATGTGGCAACCTGTTCAGCAACCTTATGATCGATTTTGGTCCCTTTTTCAATGGCCGACATCACACTCAGATAGGCCTCTTCGGAAAGGTGCTTTTGCATTTCCTGTTTGCCAAAGACATTGGAGCCGTAAAAATCCGAGATAAGATTAGAAGGGAGTTTGACATCAACTGGCGTCCTGTTCAGGACGGTTTCGATAGAGCGAAAACGATTGGATTCCATAGTGAGTTTTTTTTGGTTGAAGACAAAAGTAACATTATTTTAGAAAAATGGAGAAGAAAATTTCAATAAATGGGATAATCTGTCCAAATAACTAAAGTTGTAACGAATTTTTGCATTTTAACGAAGGTTATTGATTCAAATAAACGAGTTTTAAGGGTACAAAAAATCAAATTTATAAATATTTTATAAGTTTTTGTTTTATTGGTGTTAGGTTCGTTATGTTTCAAGTCGTCTACCATCGCATCAGTTTTTGACCTAAACTGAGCAAAGGGAATTGATTTACTCCTTTATAACGGGAAAAGAGCTGTTCAACTTCTTGTGAAATATGGATGTCCACGAGTTGATGTTCAAATAGGCATTTCCCAACCCTGACCTGATAGTGCTCCGGGAGTAACCTTATAGCCCGATTATCGTATAAAAGTGGTAGAGCAATACGGTTAGTCCGGTAATGGGCTTACCAAGATGCTATTCGATTCATAAAAACGAGCCATCATGCAATATGGCTGGAAGTCCATAATATTCATAATAACCTGCTGTCTTCTTACTTGCCAAGAGTCGGCTTTTGCTCAACAAAAAGATTGGCGAAAACCCGATGGGCTTTCCTCTTCTGATCAAAAGTTGGTAGAGGATAATGAGAAACGCATTTCCTTTACCAATTTGAATAGTGGTAAAACGTATTATCAGAATAACAAGAAACTGAAACGCATATATAAACTTGAGCGGCAGCAGGAATTTAAAAAAATGATTGAGGCGCTCGAGGAGTATGTTTCGAACTTCGGGACAGCTAATTTTGGGCGTGATGCAGACCTTTTATGGCTACTTGCCCAACTGTATGAAAACTTCGGCAAAATGGATGATGCCAAGCGATTGTACAGCTTGATCCTCAAACATGCAAATGGTAATACACGCATTGTCAAGCAATATTATGACAACAAAAAACGACTTAAGGAAGAGCACTACGTACCTATTGATTATTATTACAAGCTCGTGGATTACAGAAAACGTGTCGATACCCTTCATCCGCCACAAGGCAAGGATCAGTATGTAGGCGGACAGGTCAATTCGCCTTATGATGATTACGGCCCATCATTGAGCTTCACAGATAACAAATTGCTGTATGCTTCCAAGAGGAACCGTGTATCTACACTTGATGGTACAAAGATGAATGAGGATCTTTTCTGGGCGGAGAAAAAAGGAGAAGAATGGGGTGAGGCCAAACCATTTCAAGCGCTGAATTCACGCTATAACGAAGGTGCTCCTTGCCTTGGCAGGGATGGGGAAACCATATTCTTTGCCCGCTGCGATGCGCCTGATAGTCATGGTGATTGCGACTTGTATAAAGCAACAAAGCAAGCTGGTGGCAAATGGGGCAATGTAACGAATTTGGGTGATGTGGTGAACAGCGAAAGATGGGACTCCCATCCATCCCTTTCTCATTCAGGTGATACATTGTTCTTTGCCTCGAATCGCGATGGCGGCTTTGGGTCTAACGACATTTATTTCACTCACAAAAATGGTAACGGGCAATGGGTGCCACCTCAGAATCTGGGCCCAACCATTAACACAAAGGGAAATGATATTAGCCCGTTTTACCATCCTGAGCACGATGTCCTTTACTTCAGCTCAAATAGTCATCTCCTGAACTTTGGGAATTTCGACATTTATAAGGCTTATCGTGAAGATGGTGGCTGGACTGAACCGAAAAACATTGGCCCATTGGTCAATACAAAGGGCAATGAGCATTTCTTTACAATCGATTCCGAATCGGAAAAATTGTTTTACTCACGCTCCGATATCCAGGAATTAGGCAAAAATGCGAATCTGTATACCTTTCCCCTTCCC
>PXTV01000171.1:6522-7761 GCA_003022985.1 Bacteroidetes bacterium SW_11_45_7
GAATAGCGCTGAACTTGAACCGGAAATGAAGCCCGATTTGGATAAGCTGATGGACTTTCTGCTCGATCATCCTGACATGAAGCTGAAAATTTCAGGACACACAGATGCCCGGGGTGATTCCGTATTGAACTACAAGCTTTCCCAGGCTCGCGCAGATGCTATTAAAGATTATATCATGGAAAAAGGGAAAATTCGGCAAAGCCGGATTAGCGCCAAGGGGTATGGCAGCAATCAACCGCTGATCAAAGACCCGGAAAACGCACAGGAAAGGAGTGTAAACAGGCGTGTAGAGTTCAAGCTCTTGGAAAATAAGAGCAAAAACGTAACGAACCGGTGAGATTGATCAGAGATTGTGATAATTGATACAGCAAAAGCCAGGGTCAATTGCAGAGCGGGAAGGTTGATTAAGTGAAATGCTTTTTGGGGGCCGAAAACTCATGCCCATGAACAAAACCGTTAGCCCTTTAAGATCAATTCAACTATCGTCTTGTAAGTCAAGCGCTTGCTTATTTTTCAGCGCTTGCCTCTTATAAACGCTACTTTACCTTACAATTAACTTCTGCGTTGTGACTGTTTGCGGTGTTTTGAATTCGATCAAATAAGTACCACTTGCCATTGGAACTGTATTGATGAAATATCTGGTCTTACCGGGTTGTAATGTGCCTTGAAAAAGTACTCTTTGTCTCCTTCCGGTAATATCGCGGATAACAATACTTGCCTCAGTTTCTTGATCCGTTTTGGCAGGAATGACAGTCATACCGTGAGACGGATTCGGATAGGGAGGTAAAAGCTCAGGTGAGGATAATCCTTTTTGACGATCAGTTACACGAACCGCACCACCTGTTCTGAACTCCCAGTATCCGTCAGGTGCAGGCATGGGACGCGTCATAGATTTGCCATTTTTGGCTTGAGCACTGAGATAGTACTGCACGGTTTTGTTAGCTTGCAGTGGCGGAATAGTGCCGCTCCACTGATGGTTAACTGAGTCGGCCAAAGACAAAGCAGCCGATTGGTAGTTACTTGTTGTATCCGTACGGTAGTGAATTGATGCGGATTGAATTCCTGAACGATGCTGAATACGTGCGGCTACCTGTTGCGATTGATTAGCTGGCTGAATGCCGGTGATCGGTTCATGGGCCATGAGCAAGGGATCGTTAACGCCAATCCCCTTTGTGATACAGTGGATGGCGCCATTGGCGGGGATGATGCTGTTGGAATTAATGCCCACAATATTATAGC
>PXTV01000172.1 GCA_003022985.1 Bacteroidetes bacterium SW_11_45_7
CCACATCACGGACGGCACTTTTGGCTGTCATGCGGCCGTAGGTAATGATGTGGGCCACCTGATTTTTGCCGTATTTGTCGATTACGTAATCGATCACTTTCTGGCGGCCGTCATCGTCAAAATCGATATCGATATCCGGCATGTTCTGGCGCTCCGGGTTGAGGAAGCGCTCAAAAATGAGATCGTGGCGTAGCGGCTCCACATTGGTGATGCCGGTGGTATAAGCTACAACTGAACCGGCCGAAGAGCCACGGCCGGGGCCTACCCACACCCCGAGGTCCTTTGCTGCACTGATGAAGTCCTGCACGATCAGGAAATAGCCCGAGAAGCCCATGTCCTGGATTATGCCCAACTCGTGGTTGATCCGCTCGGTCACATCAGTCGTCAACCCGCCATAGCGTTCTTTGGCCCCTTCAAATGTGAGATGCTCGAGATACTCGTCCATTGTCCGGAACCCCTCGGGCAGCTTGTAGTGAGGCAGCAAAATGTCCCGCTTCAGGTCGGGCGTCTCGATCTTTTCGACAATCTCGAGGGTGTTCTCAATAGCATCCGGAATATCCTTGAACAGCTCCGCCATCTCCTCTTTGGTCTTGAAGTAGAACTGATCGTTCTCAAAACCGAACCGCGGCTTGAAGCGGTTTTGGTTGATGCGGTCCAGGGAAGACTTCCATCACCCGTATTGATACAGAGCAAAGTATCATGGGCGTTCCAGTCCTCCTGATCAACATAGTGGGAATCGTTGGTGGCGATCATCTTGACGCCATACTTCCCGGCCATGCGCACGAGGAATTCATTGACGCCCTGCTCGTTGATGGTCTGCAGACTGTGGCGCTGGATTTCAATGTAGTAGTCATCTCCAAAGATGTTCCACCACTCCAGGAAGCATTCTTCAGCTGCCTCTTCACCATACTGAAGGAATGTTTGGGGAATCTCGGCAGCAAGGCAGCAGGATGTTGCTATGAGCCCTTCGCTATATTGGCGAATCAATTCTTTGTCTATTCTGGGAAACCCTGCATAATACCCTTCGATATAGCCCAATGAACACAGTTTGGAAAGGTTCTGGTAGCCCTTGGCATTTTTGGCGAGAATGAGCTGATGATGGCGCTTGTCTTTTTGCCCTTTATCGAACTTTTGCTTGTGGCGATTTTCAACCACATAAAACTCGCATCCTACGATTGGTTTGATATTGTGTTTGCCGGCCTGGTTGAAAAAATCAAAAGCCGTCATTGGTTTTTTGGAGCATCTTGTCAATGGCAGAAGCCCCATCGAGTAGCGAGTATTGCGTATGGCAATGAAGATGTGCGAATTCAGGCATAAGTTTGATTTAAAATTTAAGATTTAAGATGTGAGATATAAGATTAGCAGGTTGCCTTGATCGACATCAAGAAATAAAATTAGACACAATGAAGTTGAAATAGTAACTCTGCTTTACTTAGTTATTCACACTGTATCAACAGTACGTCAAAACGGCCGCTGACAGTTCTTTGCTTGAGCTTAGGGTAATCTTACATATTAAATTGAAAATCCTTCCGAATGACCATTTATGACGGAGGAGGTGGAGAAAAGACTATACTTGACACAAAGCGAAGATGTAGAATTCGCCCAACACGAACACATCAACACACAAACACATCAACACAATTTTCACGGCAATAACTTCGTAGATTTGATGTTTAGGGAGAAAGCCATAATTATGCCGGAACCGCTCGTCACATTAAAAGACCTCCGCCAATTCGATAACCTCGAGTTCCTTGCCAAGCAGGTGGTTGAAGGCTTCATTACGGGCATGCACAAAAGCCCGTTCCACGGCTTTTCTGTGGAATTTGCCGAACACCGTCTGTACAACACGGGTGACCCGGTTAAGGACATCGATTGGAAAGTCTATGCCCGCACGAACAAGTTATTTGTCAAGAAATACGAGGAGGAGACCAATCTTCGCTGCCAGATTGTTGTTGATGCATCATCATCTATGTACTATCCGTTCGATGAGAATGAGAAGCGGAAGTCGGTTAACAAAATCAATTTCTCAGCCGTCTCGTCTGCTGCTTTGATGCACCTGATGAAAAAACAGCGCGATGCAGTAGGCCTAACCATTTTTACCGATGAGATCCAGGAACACTTACGTGCCAGGAGTACAACTGTCCATCATCGATTGCTCACATCCCATCTTGAAAACCTGATCAATCAAAAGCCGAAACACAAACAAACTGGCGCTGCACGAAGTCTCCACCAATTAGCCGAAAGCATCCCAAGGCGTTCGCTGGTAATCCTGTTCAGCGATATGTTTGAGAATATGAGCTTATCTGAAGAAGGGCAGCAGGAGATGGAAAGCGTTTTTGCAGCATTACAGCACCTGAAATACAATAAGCACGAGGTTATTCTCTTCCACGTGGTGGATAAAGAGAAAGAGCTGGATTTCGGGTTCGATAACCGGCCCTATATTTTTGAAGATGTGGAAACAGGGGAGAAAGTCCGCTTGCAATCGAACCAAATCAAGGAGCAATACGTCAAGCAGATGCAGGAATTTGAACGCGAGTTAAAGCTAAGGTGTGGCCAATACAAGATCGATTTTGTTGAAGCCGACATCAACCAACATTTTGCCCAGGTGCTTATGCCCTACCTCACCAAACGGACAAAAATGTTGTAGGCAGGACAGCCAAAACTCACCTATTCATTTCATAAGCACAAACTGCTGACTGGATGGTTGTTTTCCCCCACGCCAAGATCAATCTGGGTTTACGCATCACCAATCAACGCCCCAATGGGTTCCACGACATCGAAACGGTTTTCTATCCGCTTCCCTGGCGGGATGCATTGGAAGCAGTTCCTGCAAAAGAGCACAGATTTGATCAATATGGACTCGATTTAGCATGCCAACCGTCCGATAACCTTTGTGAACAAGCAATTCAACTATTAGCCGCTGATTTTGATCTCTCCCCTCATGCTTACTGCCTCTATAAAGCCATCCCTGCTTGTGCGGGCCTGGGGGGCGGCTCATCCAATGCGGCTTTTACACTGAAGCTTATCAATCAGTTGCACAACCTCAAACTTACCACCCATCAGCTTGAGGCGTATGCAGCACAACTTGGAAGTGACTGCCCGTTTTTCATTCAGGGCAGGCCCGTTCTGGGCACTGGTCGGGGCGAGGTCATGCAGCCCATCCACCTCGATCTTTCGGGTTTTACAATTTCTGTGGTCTTTCCCGGTATAGAGATTGACACGGGTTGGGCTTATAGCCAAATTATACCCGAAGAACGTCAAACATCCTTAGCGGAAGTAGTCAAGCAACCCGTAGCAAAATGGCAGGAAACAGTTGCCAATGACTTTGAACAGCCCATTATGGAGGCCCATCCTGCCATCCAATCGATTCAGGACAAGTTGTTAGCCAAGGGAGCCATATTAGCGATGATGAGCGGAAGTGGTTCGGCTGTTTTTGGGTTATTCGATGATGATGCTCCCAAATGCCAAAACCTTGCCCGGGAAATAGGGATCGATGAGAAGTTCGTTTGGGTAGGAAAGTTATAAGTTTTGCTATTGAAGCCCAGAGCAATTGAGGGCCGGAATGTCGGGTAGTTCATTTTACCCTGTTTTATGCAATACAAGTGTGGCTTAGTGGCAATAGCATAAAAACGCTTCTGGACGACCCGGGCCTAATCTGCAAGAACGTTATGACGCCTGACTATGGTGGAATAGATGATGGTAGTGAAAT
The DNA here is from genome assembly GCA_003022985.1 of Bacteroidetes bacterium SW_11_45_7. Lineage (GTDB taxonomy): Bacteria > Bacteroidota > Bacteroidia > Chitinophagales > SW-11-45-7 > SW-11-45-7. The sequence continues at coordinate 3,710 of PXTV01000172.1, forward strand.
AATGACAGAGCCAACACCGCTTCAAAAGCGAATTGTGGGGGACTGAATGTAACATTGTAGCCGCAACAGTGAAGCCTTTATTCCGGCCCAAAACGGCTGTATCAAGGAATTATAGCTGTTCTTATAGATGAAAGGTTGAGCTAAAAAATATTTCTTTAAAAATGAATAAAATACTTTTATTAAGAATTACTATTTTCCGATACAAAACTTCGAGAAAATATTCTCCAGCAGGTCATCCGTTGTAATATCTCCCGTGATTTCCCCTAAGTGTTGCAGTGACTCCCGGATATCAAGGGCGAGCAGCTCACCCGAGATTTGGTTGTCCATGCCTTCCAGCACATTGTCCAGCGCATGATTCGCTTTTTGAAGTGC
>PXTV01000173.1 GCA_003022985.1 Bacteroidetes bacterium SW_11_45_7
TATTCCTCGATTCGCAATTTTTATCAACACGCACAACAATGTAAGCTCATTTTCCGTATAATTTTGTCTGCTGATCAACAATTTTGGTCGATTGTCATTTCAACGTGTGTAAACTCTTTTTATCATGAAAATCCTTCTTACCGGAGCCAACGGTTACATTGGCAAACGTCTTCTACCTCTTCTTGTTGATGAGGGGCACGATGTGATCTGTGCTGTCCGCGATCCCCGCAGAACTGAACTACCGGCTGCACTTCGCTCCAAGGTAACCATTGCCCGGGCTGACCTTCTGGAACCCGACTCGCTTCAGAAACTGCCGCACGATATTGATGCTGCCTATTATCTGGTCCATTCCATGAGCAATAAGGGCCGTTTTGAGCAACTTGAAGAACGAGCCGCCCGAAATTTTACAAGTTACCTGGACAATACCCAGGCCCAACAAGTGATCTTCCTCAGCGGCATTGCCAATGATGAGAAGCTGTCAGCCCACCTCGAGTCCCGTCTGAATGTAGAAAACATTCTAATGGAAGGCAATGTTTCTGCAACAGTTCTCCGGGCTGCCATCATCATTGGCTCCGGTAGCGCTTCCTTTGAAATGATCCGTGACCTTGTTGAAAAACTACCCGTCATGATCACCCCGAAGTGGGTTGACAGACGCTGCCAGCCGATTGCCATACGCGATGTGTTGCAATACCTCAGGGGCGTTCTTGGAAAAGAAGCTGCTTATCAACAATGGTTCGACATCGGTGGCCCCGACATTCTCACCTACAAGAAAATGATGTTGCTATACGCCAAGGTGCGCGGCTTAAAACGAACCATTATCAACGTGCCTGTTCTTACACCACGTTTGTCCTCCTATTGGCTCTACTTTATCACCTCAACGTCTTATTCCTTAGCAAAGAACCTGGTGAACAGCATGAAGAACGAAGTGATTGTTGAATATAAGGGGATCGAGGATATTATCCCTATTGAGCTGATCGGTTACGAAGAGGCGGTTCGGCTCGCCTTTCTGCGCATCGAGCAAAACGAGGTGGTTTCCAGCTGGAAGGATGCCGCCATAACGGGGCGTATTCAACAAGACTATTTCAAGCGGTTTTGGTCAATTGGCGGCCAAAACGGATGGTACTACATGAATTGGGCCTGGCGAATCCGCGGCTTGCTCGACAAGTTGTTTGGTGGCGTTGGCTTAAGGCGCGGCCGCAGAAGTCCTACTTCATTGACGGAAGGTGATGCGCTGGACTTTTGGCGCGTATTAGTGGCTGATAGAGAGAATATGCGACTACTTCTCTATGCTGAAATGAGCTTACCCGGTGAGGCGTGGCTCGAGTTTAAAATCAAGGACGAAGGACATGACAAGCGATTTATTCAAACAGCTACATTCCGTCCAAAAGGGCTGTGGGGCCGTCTTTACTGGTATCTCCTCGTACCTTTCCACCTCTTCATCTTCCGGGGCATGGCAACCCGCATTGCCGGGCATAAAAAAAGCCCCCAAATTGAGGGCCAAAAAACCTTAATGAAATGAGACATTTATAATGTGATAAATGATTGCCGGATTGTCAACTCTACCTCCGAAAATTTTTTGAAAAAATTTGCCATAACCGCCTATCTATTGATCAAAGGGAATCCTTCAACTTTGCTAACAGCCTTTTCCACCTTGTAAAAACAGGCTTTGCGCACAAAACCCAGTTAAGGCTTGATAAGCTCGATGAATAACTCCCTGCCATCCCTTGGTGGTATGGAGTTGTAGCATCTTTCAAAATGGCGAAACCTGAACAAGTCCTCGAAGTAAGTCACGTATTCTTCCCTTGTACCGCCAAAAGGGGGACGATCATCGTAGAGGGGATCATCGAACAACACGCCCGCCAGAGCCCCGCCCGGTTTCAAAAGCCGGTGCATGTGCTGCGCGTATTGGTTGCGCATGGAGGGATGAAGGGCGCAAAAGAAGGTCTGCTCAAGGATTAGATCGTACTGTCCATCTTGATCAAAAAAATCCTTGCAGATCAATTGTTCTGACGGAAATAAGGGCACCCGTTTTTGGAAACGAGCAATAGCTTGTTCGGAAATATCGAGCACATCGATGTGGGTAAACCCCTCCTTGTACAAATACTCCGCTTCGTAACTGTTACCGGCACCCGGAATGAGAATGGAAATGCACCGATCATCATATCCCAAACAATAATCGACCAATGCGGGTGCCGGATAACCGATATCCCACCCCAGGTTTTCCGTACGGTATTTCTCCTCCCAGAATTCCTTGGTTAGGTTATTCATTCTTTTAGTGCTATATATTTATTAGATTTGTTACTTAGCGAAGATGTTCTTCACTAAAACATTGAAAATCTATTCCTTCCTATGGCTGAAAACGAAAATGCAAATCAAAACCAACAGGATCAGGGTGATCAAAACCAACAGCAAAGCGGTTCAAAACGCGGCTTGTTATTGGGCCTGATTATTTTATTGATCCTTGTTAACGGGTTTCTGGGGTATAACTACTGGTCCACCCACAACGAAAAAGAAGACCTCAAAGTTGAACGCAATCAACTGGATTCCCTTTACACTGCCGTTCAAGCCAACCTCAACAAGAAGAAAGCCGATCTGAAAGACCTAAAAGGCAAGAACAAAAAACTGGACAGCTTAATCACAAAAAGGGAAAATGCGATAGAAGAGCAACAGAACCGAATTGAGAACATTCTTCGTCAAAAACGAGTAACGCAGGATAAGCTGAACAAAGCTCAGCGCCAGATACGGAAACTCGTTGCTGAGAACAATTCCTATGTGAGTAAGATCGATTCCATGCAAACAGCCATTGCCAAACTTGAGAAAGAAAACAAAAAGCTGGAAAAGAACCTCGATGAGGAAAAAGAGAAAACAGAGCAGTTAGAAGCCAAAGCTGACACGCTCTCGAAAAAGGTGAAACTGGGGTCGCTTATCGAACCGAACAAAATTACCGGTAAAGGCGTCAAAACGCGCAACAATGGCAAAGAGAAAGAAGTGTCTTTAGCCGGTAAAACGGAAAAGATCAAAGTTTGTGCCGACCTTGAAAAGAACCGTGTAGCTGAGGAAGGCGACAAGACCTATTACCTGCGGCTTATCTCACCTGAGGGATCGCCTATTGCAGTGAAATCAAAGGGTTCCGGTGTATTTGTCAATGGTGAAACAGGTGAAAAAACACCTTATACCAAGAAATACACTTTTGATTATAAACTAAAAGAAAAGCGGATTTGCTTTTACTGGGACCAACAAAGAGAATTTAAGGATGGTGAGTACAAAATCGAACTCTTTCAGAAGGGTTATCTCGTAGGGGAGAACAAATTTGAATTGCGAGGTGGATTGTTCGACTTTTAGCAGCCATTTCATAACAAGCCAACTTTTCATTAAAGGCAGGATGGGTAGGGTAAAGTCGATGAGACCATTCTGCCTTTATTTTTTATTGGACGCCACAACAACCCTATCCCCCCTTAATTTGTTCAAAGAAACGCCATGTTTACAGGTATCATTGAAGCCATTGGTGAAATTCAGGGAGTAGAAAAGGAAGGTGCTAACCGCCATATCACAATCACTTCTTCTATTTCCGGTGAGCTCGCTATCAATCAAAGCGTTGCCCATAACGGTGCTTGCTTGAGCGTCACGAATGTTGAAGGCAATACCCATACCGTTACCGCTATCAATGAAACCTTGCAGAAAACTTCGCTCGGGCATTTGGAAAAAGGCAATAAAATCAACCTGGAACGGGCTATGCCTGCCAACGGACGGTTTGACGGGCACATGGTGCAGGGCCATGTGGATACGCTCGGCAAATGCGAGCAAATTGAAGATCAGGATAAAAGCCGGCTTTTTACGTTTTCCTTTGAACCAAGGTCTGACGGTATTGTCATCGACCCTAACGATTGTTGAGGCAGATGACAGCACCTTTTCCGTTGCCATCATTCCCGGCACCTATGAACAGACATTGTTTCACACCTATTGTCTTGGCACTCCTGTAAACCTGGAATTTGATCTTATCGGCAAATATGTGCAACGCCTCGTTGCGCAAGGACGGAAAGATGAGGACTAAAAAATGGGTGCTTGTGGGATGCAGAACATCCGGTAAATAGAAGTAAGCACTCAAACAACCTTAGAAGCGATCATCTTCAAACATCTTTTGCTAAACTAAGTAGCCGCCATATTGCGCCAAATGTGCTGATCAGAAGGATGGCCATCATTGCGGTTCTGCCTGAGACGACAGAAATTATACGCTGCAATAGATGCAAGCCGGGATGTGTGTTCATCCCGATCATAAGCAGGGTTCAACTCGTAAATGCCAAGCGATTCCACCTTATCCTCACGAGCACCCATCTCGATCATGGCCATGATATCTGAAGGGCTAAAGCCCTCCGGTGCTGGTGCTGATACACCAGGTGCAGAAGCAGCCTGAACAGCATCTAAATCCAAGCTGATCACGACCCCATCGCACAACTCACAGAGTTCTTCGAGCGATTCGCGGAATTCATCAACAGCTTTACCGTTTCGTAGCCGATCGAATGGCACTACATTAACCTGATTTGTGTGGGCATATTCCCATAACGCTTGGCTGTTGCAATAGTAATGAATGCCAAATTCAACCAATTGAGGACCTGTAAGAACTTTTCGGTCCAAAGCCATATAAAACGGGGAGCCACTGAGGATCGCGTCATGATCGGACCTCAGATCCAGGTGGGCATCGATGTTGATACATCCGAGGCGGTAATTCTCGCCATAACTATCCCTAACACCCCGTAAATGAGGATAAGCGTAGTCGTGGCCACCACCAATGATCAAAGAGAAACTATATTGCTGATGGCATTCCTTCACACGCTCAATTGCCCTCTCATGATTCCCGCTAATATCGTCCCTTTCAATCTGCACATCACCCGTGTCCTCGATCATCTCC
>PXTV01000174.1:0-1287 GCA_003022985.1 Bacteroidetes bacterium SW_11_45_7
AAAAGAGCGCCTACGGAAAATCATTCCTGAGAAAATTGATGAATACGCCATTCCTGTAGAGCAACTCAATGCCATCAAACGAGGGAGTGATTTTATTACTCCCTCAGGGAAAGTGATTCCTCATGAGGAAATGACAGAAGCGCCACCCCGGCCTCGCAGTTACGCCTTCCTTACCGATACAAAAGTTCAGGATGCTCTCATCCCCAAGCTACAAGGAGTGGATATGCTTTATCACGATACCACTTTCACAAAGGACGCGGAGCAACGTGCTGCTGAGACCTGTCATGCCACGGGTGAACAAGCTGCTGCGTTCGCTAAGCAAGCTGGCGTTGGCCGGCTTCTTCTGGGGCATTTCTCGGCCAAGTACAGGGACCTTACGCCTTTACTGGAGGAAGCACAGGCTGTTTTGCCCAACTCGGCTCTTGCAACCGGAGGCAAGACGTTTCAAGTGCCGCCCGAAACAACTTAATCGCGCTTTAAGCCGAACTTTTCCATTTTATTGTAGAGATGGCTTCGCTGAATGTCCAACTCCTCTGCTGTTTGTGATACGTTCCAGTTGTTCTTGCCGAGCTTGTTCTTGATGAACTCCTTTTCCGTGTGATCCTTAAACGTCTGCAGTTTATCGAACTGGTTGTAAACCTCCGATGAGGAATCGACAGGCGCACTGCTCGTTACGTACTTCTCCACATCTTGAGCAGTGATCTCGTTCTCACTCAGGATAATCAAGCGCTCAATCACGTTGTGCAGCTCCCTGATGTTTCCTGTCCAGTGAATGTTCTGGAGTGCCTTAAGGGCATCCTCGGTCAATGTTTTAACCGGCATGCCATAGTCCTCGCAAATTTCCCGGACAAACTGCTCGGCCAGTAAGGGGATATCTTCTTTGCGCTCATTCAGGTTCGGCACGTGGATGAGGATAACGCTCAGGCGGTGATAGAGGTCCATGCGGAAGTTACCGTCCTCGATTTCCTGCCGCAGGTCTTTATTACTTGCGGCAATGACGCGGACGTCCACATCGATGCTCTTGTCACCCCCTACTCTTGTAATTTTGTTATCCTGTAGGGCACGGAGAACCTTGGATTGAGCTGATAGGCTCATATCGCCAATCTCATCGAGAAAGAGGGTGCCGCCATTGGCCTGCTCAAATTTGCCGATTCGCTGTTTGACAGCAGATGTAAAAGCACCTTTCTCATGGCCAAACAACTCGCTTTCAATCAATTCGGAGGGAATCGCGGCACAGTTAACTTCGATCAACGGGCCATCAGCTCGATTGCTCTTGTCATGAATCCA
>PXTV01000174.1:1368-6940 GCA_003022985.1 Bacteroidetes bacterium SW_11_45_7
CGTTATCACCAGTGACCAATACCCGCGCTTCGGTGGGAGCTACCCTCTCAATGGTGTTCTTGATGTCCTGGATGGCTGGTGATTCGCCAATAATGTCCCTGGTTTTGGAGACTTTGCGCTTCAGTACTTTTGCCTCCGTAATCAGGTCGGATTTGTCAAGGGCATTGCGAATAGTGATCAGTAATCGGTTGAGGTCGGGCGGCTTGGTAATGAAGTCAAAGGCGCCTTTTTTAACTGCTTCCACGGCTGATTCGATAGTGGCATGGCCGGAGATCATGATAACGGGTAGATCCGGATACTGTTCCAGCGTCTTATCCAGCACCTCCATGCCATCCATTTTGGGCATTTTAATGTCCAGAAGAACCAGATCGTACTTCTGGTTTTGGATGAAGTTCATGGCCTCTTTGCCATCAGCAGCTTCCTCTACTTCATAACTCTCGTACTCCAGGATTTCGCGTAAAGTATTGCGAATACTTTTTTCATCGTCTACGATCAGTATCTTAGCCATAGGATGTTTTCTTCTTCTTGATAAGAGGTTGGTTAGAGCGATTCAATACAACTCAGATCTTTGAGCAGAACGTAACTGGCATCATCTTTATTGACTTGCTGTCTATTGTTGTGAATAAAAAAAGGTTCTCCGAAATACGCGTACCTACATCGTGATCTATCATTCTTTTAGTTAATGATTCCTTTTTTAGCCACTTCCGATTGAAATAATCCGGAAGTGGCTATCTTGTTTTAATTGAATAGGTACGCATTTTTGTGATGAATAATAAAAAAGAGCTGCCAACCTGTAAGCCGGGTTCTGTGTGTCCGGCCTTTTGCAAGACCGAAAACTTCCATCATTTATCTGGTCCCAAAGTCACCTTTGGGAGCTATCAGCCTACCCTCCGGTTGTTCCAGCTGCCAAAAAGGCAACCGTAAGGGGGCGAGCAACCCCGCTCAACCGGTTTATTTGGCTTTTCAACGCGCAAGGTTTGCTCGGCTGCCAGTGTCACCAGCGGCACCGGTGGGCTCTTACCCCACCTTTTCACCCTTAACCCGATAGGAAAATATCGGGACGGTTATTTTCTGTAGCACTTGCTGTTGGCCAGTTTTGGCTGGCCACCCTCCGTTTCGGAGGTGCGCTGCTCTGTGTTGCCCGGACTTTCCTTCCCGGATCACGATCCGGGACGATGGAACAGTTGGCAGCTCTTTCCAAAATAGCAATTTCAAAAGAGGAGTGGAAAGTTCCGGTTATGAAGGTTGTTATTTTATACGAAAAGTTACATTAAGATTTTTAAAATATAATCTTGAAATCCCGTAAAAGAATTAGGTGGATGCGGATCCTTAAGAAAAACTCAAAAACCGGTCGGATGGCTATTTCGAATTTGGTGAACCAATACAAAAACCATTGGTCTCGGCCGTCCGACCGGTAGCTTTAAAAATAGTAAGCTGGCAAAATTGTTACAGCCACACAAAAGTGGCGCCAAACCCGTAACGGGGATGGTACTCGTTTTTGAACGTTTCAATATCGGAATACTCTTGTAAAACCCGATGGACTTCTTCTTTCAATTTTCCTTTCCCCACTCCGTGTATGATGACCAATGATGATTGGTTCCGCATAATTGCCTCTTCAACAGCTTCACGGCAATGTTGGAGCTGGATTTGCACCATTTCGGCATTGCTTAGGTCATAACTGACGTAGCCGAGTTTTTCGATATGCAAATCAACCTCATAAGGCGGTGGCCTCCAGGCTTGTTTTTTCTTTTGATGACCTCCCTTTTCATTGCTATTAGTGGTTTCGAACATTTGCTTGATGAGCTGTTCCTTGTCGATGGATTGGCGCTTTTCTTCCTTTTTGCCGGTTGTTTGCTCATTCATGACCGGATTGGTTACTACTTTGAAGAGATACCCTTTTTGATCCGGAACGGGAATCGATTGGGGATTTTTAAGAAAGGTCTTGGCTTTTGGTTTTAGGCTTGTCTGAACGGTTTGGTGTTCGGGAAACGAGATAACAAATGAAAAACAGGGACGCTCGTTGATATCATCAAAAGCAAGATCAGCTAAAAAGAAGCTTTGGCCGCTTCGAAGCGGTTTGTTGAGTTTGAATTGGTGCTCGTTGTTCAAGTAGAATGTAACCTGGAATTGAATATTGGAGCGGTGCTCGTTGAGAATGAAAATTTGGAAGTTGTCGATGTGATCCTCCTCATTGTAACGGGGGAGAAAGGCTAAATAGATGCCATCACTCGATTGGCTTTTCTCTTCTGGTTGTACTTTTGATGATTGTTCCTCTTCCTGTTGTGAAGAAGCGGAGAAAGTTTGTTCAGTCTCCGTTCGCTCTCCCACAACTTCACCTGCTGCCACAGGAATACCGAGCCCATCCACATCCACAAGGAGTTGCCCGTTTTCCAGGATGTCTGTAATGACGCCTTTATCGCCCGAGTCTTTGATGACAACATTGTTACCTATCTTGAGCTTCATACAGCTGCTGTATTGCTAAAAGCCTGTGAGAGAAATCGGTACAACTTTATCGTGTTTCGTTTGCTGAATGGAAATCGCGGCTATTCAATTATTGTCATATTGAATGCTAATTCGATCCCGGACGATAAAAGCCTCTTGAAAAGTAGTTGCACTTGTAATTTTTTGAAGATAACGATAGGCGACTAAACGAGTGCGAAAATCACCTACGCGAAGTTTGAAATAAGGGGGCCTGTATAGGATGTAAGGTTCGAGGTCGGAAAACTTATTCAATTCCTGAAAGTCGATTTTCTTTTGCCGAACTCCGTCTTGACTCTTATTTTGACGAATATCACGCTGAACCAATGTATCGAGAAGGGCATCCCGGTGAATGAGGACATTCCCTTTGCCGGCATCGGGTTCGGAGGAAGATTGAGCACTCACTGCAACGCCTGTGCACAATAACAGAATAAGAATTATGGATTTTTTCATCTTCAAGCGCTTATTGGATACACTCTATAGAGGGCTAAGAGATACCAACAACCAGCATTACTGCTTGCCGTGACAGTGCTTGTATTTCTTGCCACTGCCACACGGGCAGGGCTCATTGCGCCCCACTTTTTTGCCAACCTTGACGGGTTCCTGCTTTTGCTCTTCCTCCGGGCTATTCGTTGCAAGCTCGGGCTGTTCGCCACCGTTCTCTGGTTGGGTATTGATGAGGGCATTATTGGTTTCCCGGCCTGTTTTCACATTGTCCAAATCTGACTTTTTGGGTGTTTTAGCTTCCTGCAATTCTTGCTCTTCTTCCTCCTGGATGACACCTTTAAACAGGAATGCCGTGATATCCTTGTTGATGTTGCTCAGCATTGTTTTGAACAACTTAAATGCCTCGAACTTGTAGACCAGTAACGGGTCTTTTTGTTCGTAAACAGCACCCTGAACGGATTGCTTCAACTCGTCCATCTGGCGCAGGTGGTCTTTCCAGTACTCATCGATAATGGAGAGGGAAATGCCTTTTTCAAAGTCCCGGAGCACTTGTTCCCCACCTGAGTTGATAGCTTCTTCAAGATTGGTTACTACCTGCATGGTTTTAACGCCATCGGTAAATGGAATGGCCACATCTTGAATGCTTTGCCCCTTGCTCTCGTGGAGGCGCCTTAAAACGGGAAGGGTAATGTCGATGATCTGCTTTTCCTTGCGCTGATAGGCCTCCTTGATTTCATTGTAAAGGATATCGGTCAGCCCCTGCTCCTTCTTGTTGCGAAAATCGTCCTCTGTAATTTTGGTGCTGATGGAGAAAAAGCGGATCACATCCATGTGGAAGTTATGGTAATCGTACGTTTCTTTATGGTTCTGGACGGTCTCTTCAGCCAACTCGTAAAAGGAGTTATTGAGATCAACGGACAGCCGTTCACCGTACAGCGCGTGTTCGCGTTTTTTGTAGACAACTTCCCTTTGGGAATTCATGACGTCATCGTACTCCAGGAGTTTCTTACGGATGCCGAAGTTGTTCTCCTCTACTTTCTTTTGCGCCCGTTCAATGGACTTGGAAACCATCGAGTGCTGGATCACCTCACCTTCCTGATAGCCCATGCGGTCCATCACCTTTACGATACGCTCGGAGCCGAAAAGCCGCATAAGGCGATCATCAAGAGCAACAAAGAACTGGGAGGAGCCCGGGTCACCCTGGCGGCCGGCACGGCCACGGAGCTGGCGATCCACACGCCTTGAGTCGTGGCGCTCGGAGCCAATAATGGCCAAACCGCCTGCTTCACGAACGCCTTCACCCAACTTGATGTCGGTACCACGACCGGCCATGTTCGTGGCAATTGTCACTGTCCGGGCCTGGCCGGCTTCTGCAACAATCTCGGCCTCGCTCTGGTGATTCTTGGCGTTCAGGACGTTATGTTTGATGTTCTTGCGCTCGAGCATGCGGCTGATGAGCTCTGACACATCCACAGAAGTTGTGCCCACAAGAACGGGACGTCCCGCTTCGCGCAACCGTTCAATTTCCTCGATGATGGCGTTGTATTTCTCCTTCTGCGTCTTGTAGATCAAGTCGTCCTTGTCGTCTCTGATAACCGTTTCATGAGTGGGAATAGCTACAACATCGAGGCTGTAGATCTCCCAGAATTCACCTGCTTCTGTAACGGCTGTACCCGTCATGCCGGCAAGCTTGTGGTACATCCTGAAGAAGTTCTGAAGAGTGATGGTAGCCATCGTTTGGGAGGCAGCTTCCACCTTCACGTTTTCCTTGGCTTCAATGGCTTGATGGAGACCATCCGAGTAGCGCCTCCCTTCCAGAATACGGCCGGTGTTTTCGTCAACGATCTTGACTTTGCCGTCCATGACCACGTAATCCACGTCCGCCTCGAACATCACATAGGCCTTCATAAGCTGCTGCAGCGAGTGGAGTTTTTCGGATTTGACAGCAAAGTCCTGCATGACTTTGTCTTTCTTCTCCATCTTCTCGTCCTCGCTCATGTCCGCCTTTTCGATGTCAGCTATCTCGCTTCCAACGTCCGGCAACACAAACGTGTCCTCTTCTTCGCCCTCCTGCGTGATGAAATCGATGCCCTTATCGCTCAACTCGATGCTATTGTTCTTCTCATCAACAGTGAAGTAGAGCTCCTGGTCGACAAAGGGCATATTTTTCGCCTGCTCCTGCAGGTAATAGTTCTCCGTGTTTTGGAGGATCATCTTATTGCCCGGCTCGTTGAGGAATTTGATGAGGGCTTTGTTCTTGGGCATCCCGCGGTGAGCACGCAAAAGAGCTAAGCCCCCTTCATCTTCTCCCACACCGGTATTCCCTTCTTCGATTTTCTTTTTCGCCTCTGTGAGGAACTCGTTACAAAGCTTCTTCTGGGCGTCAACTAATTTCTTGATGCGCGGTTTCAGGCGGTAAAATTCCTCCTCATCATTGCGGTCAACGGGGCCTGAGATGATCAATGGCGTACGGGCGTCATCGATGAGCACCGAGTCGACCTCGTCCACCATAGCAAAGAAAGGTTTGCGCTGCACGCGCTCTTCGGGCCTGCGGGCCATGTTATCGCGCAGATAATCAAAGCCGAATTCATTGTTGGTGCCGTACGTTACGTGGGCTTGATAGGCTTCCCTGCGCTCGGGCGAGTTC
>PXTV01000175.1 GCA_003022985.1 Bacteroidetes bacterium SW_11_45_7
TGTATGTGCCGGAGATACAATTACGGCTTCTAAAACCAATACACAGGGGCAAAGCATAACCTGGCTTGTGGAGGGTATCACCTTGGATTCCTCGCAGACCATCATTCCTCTAAGTTTTCCCGATAGCGGGCAGCGTATCATTTCGTTGGTTACCTCGAATGCAAGTTGTTCCGATACCGCAAGTGATACGCTTACTGTCCATCCTCTACCGGATTCCACAACCATTACCCGCAATAACGGAATGTTAATGGCGCCCCAAACGGAAGATTATCAGTGGTTGTTCAATGGACAGCTCCTACCCGCTGATACCTCTCGCACAATAACGCCAGCTCAAGAAGGTGATTATCGGGTTATTGTTACCAATCAATACGGCTGTTCCGATACATCCTCTACCGAGAGCATCAATTGTGCCGGCTTGGCGCAATTCGGTCTTTCAACGGACGAAGTGTGTGCTGGCGATAGTGTTACCGCCACCAAAACAGGTGGCGATACGCTTGCTTTTCGTTGGTTGGTCAATGGCATTGAGCAAGATAGCGGCAATACTGTATTTGATTTTGCAATAGCTGATACGGGCCAGCAAATGATCGAGCTTGTAGTCGATGGTTTTGCTTGCACGGACACAATGCAGGATACGCTAACGGTTCATCCATATCCACCTAAGCCCACAATCAACCAACCGAATACCACAGAATTACATGCATCGCCATCCATGGCTGCAGGTTATCAATGGTTGAAGGCCGGGCAGCAGCTTGCGGGTGAGACATCCCAAATCCTGAATTGGCAACAATATGGCAAAGGGACTTACCAGGTGGCTGTTACCAATCAATTTGGGTGCACAGACACCTCTGAGTCTTTTCAGGTGAATTTCAACAACTTCACAAAAAGAGCTAACGGTTCTTTATCGATCTATCCTCAACCAGCATCTGATGTTATGGTTGTGAGTTGGCGAAACTGGCCTGAACAGCCTGAAACAATACGGATTTACAATAATGAAGGGAAAACGGTTTACAAAACACAGCAATTTACGAACGGGGAGCAGGTAGAAGTCGATTTGCATCATGTGCCTGCTGGCTTGTATTTCATTCGAGTTGAAACGCAAGAAAAGGTCTCCAACCGGAAGCTCTTGGTTCGTTAAAGCGTTCTACATACATTCCGGGTCATCGATGCCTTGGAAATAGGGTAAGAAGTGTACAACCGAACCTCCCCTAAGTATGAGCTATCGTGTGTACACATCTTTTATCAAGTTATATTTCTCTACTATGCCTGGTTTTCCGATGCCTATCGGAATGGTCTCATTTTCCAGCATTTCAAACTCAGCTTTTAACCCCCAGTAGCGACTGGGGGTTATTCACCTTCAAGTCCATTCGGACTTGGAATTACTCTCATATTCAGTGTTACATCACCGCAAGGGGGATGAACCTGCCCTCGCCTTAGGCGAGGACAGGTATCAATAACACCGTTCCGATAGGCATCGGAAAGCCGTGCGGTGTGAAAGGAAGTGATGGAGCCGAACCCAAGTTTGCAACGCAATAATGACTAAGTTATATGAATATTCGAGTTTTCAGCCCAAATTGAAGCTACATCTACATGCATTTTTTGAATGGAAGCATGATTTTGTGTACACACAGTAGCTAAATATGAGACAGGAAATAATGGATTTGCATTGTTACGAAAGCTCCATAACATCCGGCACTCCGGGAAATCGATCCGTTAAAAAGCCCTCGGCATACTCCGCACCAATATGCTTGCCCATTTGGGTGGCCCTGCTGTAAATGAAGTCCATGAAACGCGGGTCGGAAATAAATGTTTGCTCTTCTTGTTCGTACTGCGGGTCGTCAGTATAAAATTGCGATTTATAGGCCTTGATGGTCTTGATTTTATCCTCCATATAATCGGAGATATCGACAACAAAGTCAGGATCGAAATAATAGGCCTGAAGGTAATGATAGACTGCCTGCGGACGCCAATGCTGTTGGAGGCCATTTTTGTCCTCCGTTTCGATTTTTTTAAGCCCGGAGAGAAAAGCACCTTCGGTAACTAATGAGGAGCCCCTGCCATGATCTGGATGTCTGTCCCGGGGCACATTGGCAAACACCACATGCGGCTTGTATCGTCTGATCATTTTGATGACAGCTAATTGATGCTCTTTGTCATTTACAAAAAAACCATCTTCAAAGGCCATGTTCTCGCGTACTTCAGCCCCCATTAAGCGGGCAGCTTCTGCTGCTTCCCGGTCGCGAATCTCTGCTGTGCCTCTGGTTCCCAGCTCGCCACGTGTCAAATCGACAAGGCCCACGCGATAGCCCATATCGATATGACGAATTAATGTACCGCTACAGGTAAGTTCAATATCATCAGGATGAGCCCCAAAGGCAAGAATATCCAACTTCATCGTCTTATCTTGTGTTGTCAATAGCCAAAGGTAGCAAGTTTTGGAAGGATGCAGCCGTCTCCATTCCCTTTATAATACATTATCCTGTATTTCCGTTTTTTCACCGTAATTTGTTAAAACCCCTCAATTCATCCAACCTTATGAGAACACTGACAATTATCTTGATCGCCCTTTTGAATTTAAGTACGAATACAGCTTGCGCACAGCTTTTTGAAGATGCTAAAGATGCTGTTGAAGAGACGACTAACGCCGGCAGCAGTGGTCTTTCACAGGAAGAAGCAGCAAAAGGCATCAAAGAAGCCCTGAAAAAGGGAGCGAAGAAAGGCGTTGCTGATGTATCGCAGTTAAATGGTTACTTTAAAAATCCCGAAATCAAAATCCCCTTTCCGCCCGATGCCCAAGAGGTGGCTGATAAAATGCGCGATATCGGCATGGGCGATCAAGTTGCTGCTGATCAAGCCAAGCCTATATTTATCAACGCCATCACATCCCTTACCATTCAAGACGCCATCGACATTGTAAACGGCAAGGATAACGCTGCCACCAATTACCTGAGACGGACAACATCGAGCCAGCTTAAAAAGGAATTCAAACCGGATATTGAAAAGTCCCTCGACAAAGTAAATGCCACCAAGTATTGGAACGATATTATTACGCGCTACAACAAAATTCCCATGGTTGAGGATAAGAATCCCGATCTTGCCGAACACGTCACGGACAGAGCCATCAAAGGGCTGTTTGTCATGGTTGCCAAAGAAGAAAACAAGATTCGGGAAGAACCGATTGCCCGTACTTCGGATATTCTTAAAAAAGTCTTTGGTGATTGATCCTATTGACCAGTAGTCTGACGAACTTGATAAAATAGGAGGGAGGTTTTATGAGGCAGCAATTCCTGATTGTCAATTGCACGGTTGTTGCTGGTTTATTAGCCCTCGGCTATTTCTTTCAGCCCGTTTTTTGGGCATTTGTCTTGATTGGGCTTTTATGCCCGGGAGCTGACACCTGTAACAGCGCCCGCGCCATGATGATAGCTACAGGGTGTATCCAGGCATTGCGCTGTCATACAAACAAATGTCCTACAGGTGTTGCTACACAGGATCCAGTCCTTACAAGAGGCCTTGATGGAGGGGATAAGCGGCAGCGGGTAGCGCGCTATCATCAAGAAACCATCCATAGTGTTCATGAACTTGTTGCAGCAGCTGGTGTCCGATCAACGGTTCAATTCGATCGGAATTTCATTTCCAGACGAATTGATGGGGACGAGACAAAAACGCTTGAGGAAATTTATCCCTATCCCCAACCCGAATCATTGCTTTCTCCTCCCTATGCCTCTGATTATCAAGAGGATATGCAGCAATCCAGCCCGCACACTTTTGATAAGGTAAAGGGCTACAAGAAAATGCAGTAATTTGCATTCATCATTAATTTTGTCCCATCTGTTTCGTTCGTAATCCTATAGTTACTTTATGTTCTCTTATGATCACAAAATACGTGTCCGCTATGGTGAGACTGACAAGATGGGCTATGTCTATTACGGCTTTTACAGTTTGTATTACGAAGAGGCCCGTACCGAGACAATGCGCCAATTAGGCCTTACTTACAGCGAGCTTGAAAAGGATGGCATTACGATGCCGGTATCCAAAATGAACGTCAAGTACATACGGCCTGCTATGTATGATGAGGTAATTACAGTGCGTACAATTATCAGGGAACAACCAACATCGCGCATAACGTTTGAATATGAAATTTATAATGAAGCCCGTGATCTTATTAATATAGGAACAACTGAATTGGCATTTATTCATCAAAGTAATCTCAAACCCGTTCGGGCTCCGCGTGAATTAACCGATCAATTAGCACAATATTTAAAAGAGAACTAACCACCAGTTGGTAGATTTCAAAAAAAGAATTAAGCGTTATTTTCCATTTATCATCCGCTGGCTTGATAAAGCGAAAGAGGTGAGCCTTCCCGGTTGTGAAGGTGTACCTGTTTACTATGTTATTTCTTTCTTTTTCAAGGAAATTCAAAGAGATACCATATCGGTGAGAGCCAGCTCAATTGCCTTCAATTTCTTTCTGGCCATTTTTCCGGCCATAATCTTTTTCTTTACCCTTATTCCCTACATCCCCGTTGAAGGGTTGCAAGAGAACCTGAATCAGATCATTAAGGAGCTTATGCCGGAAAGTGTTTATGTCCTGATTCAGGATACGATTAGTGACATCATTAACCGTCCGCGCAGTGGTTTATTGTCCATCGGTTTTATCACCACGATTTATTTTGCTACGAACGGGGTAGCGGCTATTATGGAAACGTTTGATAAAATCATGGCCAATTTTAAAAGGCGCAATTTTCTTCAAAAGCGGTTGGTGGCATTGAAATTGACAGTTATTCTGTCCGTATTATTGCTCTTGACACTTGTCCTGATTGTAGGCGGGAATTGGATTGTGGATGGGATCCTCCTCTATGTGAATATCAAAAGCTTTTGGGTACGTGCCATATTCACCGGTATTAAATTTCTGTGGGCTCAACAGTGGCCACTGTGCTAACGCTTCTTATATCACTTGGCTTTTCCTACTTTATCAACAATTTTGGTCAATACAACAAGTTCTATGGCTCCATTGGAAGTATAGCTGTTTTCATGGTGTGGATGTATATCAATTCAATAGCTCTTATTATTGGATTTGAATTGAATACGAGCATTTATTTTCACAAGTACAAGAACCTGGAAGAAAGCGAAATGGAAGAATTAAGTGAATCAACAACGAAGAAGGTGCAATATTGATGGCCAATTAAAAATAAGGCCAGGCCCCTCTCACTTTTTTAGCCCACATGCTTTCTACTGTCATTGCACTTCCTGTCATGGGTAACTGTAATCGTTGTTTTCTTCATTGCATGAAACAGCAACCATGCCCTGAGATGGCTTATTACACAGCGTAAGTTGTGGATACCGTGTGCATAATTAAGTTTGTTCAATTTACAGTCCAAGTGGAATTGTTGTACCTTTAAGGTTCGAGATTGTCCCAACAAAAAATGGATGAAGTATGGAGTTGACATATTATGGTCAGTCGTGTTTTTCAGTAACAATTAAAGGCAAAAAAATCTTATTCGATCCTTTTATTACGCCTAATGAACTTGCTAAAGACATTGATGTGTCATCGATTGAAGCTGATTATATCTTAGTGAGCCATGGACACCAAGACCATGTGTACGACTTGGTGGATATTGCCAAACGCACGGGCGCCAAGGTTGTCACGAACTTTGAGATCATGAGCTGGCTCGGTGACCAGGGAATCGAGAATGTTCATCCCATGAACCACGGTGGTAAGTGGGACTTTGAATTTGGCACCGTTAAGTATGTCAATGCCATCCATTCCAGTATGTTACCCGATGGGTCAAACGGGGGCAATCCGGGCGGCTTTGTGATCATGTCCGATGAAGGTAATTTTTATTTTGCGGGTGACACGGCTCTTACAGTTGACATGCAGCTGATCCCCCGTATAGCAAAGCTCGATTTCGCCTTATTACCTATTGGCGATAATTTTACGATGGGAGTTGATGACGCTATTGTGGCCGCTGATTTTATCGATTGCCAGAAGATCATGGGCGTACACTACGATACGTTTGGCTTTATTGAAATCGATCATGAAGAAGCCAAACGCAAGTTCAAAGAGGCGGGCTTGGAGCTCCATCTGTTGGATATTGGTGAAACAAGGGACCTTTGATTTGGAACGGTAATATGGAATTACTCAATGGTTTAGCCCATCGATGGCAGTAAATCCCTTCCCAAAACCAATCAACCAGTTACTTCATAATGCAGGAGTTAAGTAAGACATGGCCAGAACAATCACGTTAGCAAACCAAAAAGGCGGAGTGGGCAAAACCACCACCGCCATCAATCTTGCAGCAAGTTTTGCTGTCCTTGAATACAAAACGCTCATCGTGGATGCTGATCCGCAAGCGAACACCACCTCAGGTGTTGGCTTTGACCCCAAAAGCATCAAGACGAGCATCTACGAGTGCATGATCAACGAGGCCCGGCCCAAGAACATTATCCTTGAGACCGATACTCCGAATCTTCATCTCCTGCCTTCCCGGGATGATTACGATTACGTTATCCTCGATTGTTCACCATCACTGGGTTTGATCACCGTTAACGCGCTTGCAGCATCCGATTCTGTGATCATCCCCGTTCAATGCGAATACTTTGCACTTGAAGGGCTCGGTAAGTTGCTCAATACCATCAAGATTGTACAAAAGCGTTTGAATACGGAATTGGCTATTGAAGGGATTCTTTTAACAATGTACGATACTCGCCTTCGTTTAAGCAACCAAGTTGTGGCTGAAGTGAAGCGTCATTTCCGGGAATTGATCTTTAGTACCATTGTGCATCGCAATACGCGGCTTGGTGAAGCACCCAGCTTTGGCAAGCCGGCTATCATGTACGATGCTGACGCCAAGGGAGCTGTGAATTATATGAACCTGGCCCGGGAAATCCTCCAGAACAACAACGCCACAAAGATTAAGGAATCTGATAAAATCCTGAATTTCGATGAGCAATAAAAAGAAAGAAGAGCTGGGAAAAGGAATAAGAGCACTTTTAGAAGGTATTGATGACGATCTTGAAGGGCAGCAGCAAAATGCCTCCTCTATTGAAAATGAGAATTCGCCCAGTCTTGTCCGCAACATTCCCCTTGAGGACATCGAGGTGAACCCCTTTCAACCACGCGCGGACTTTGACGAGAGGCTGCGGTCCGATCCGGCACTTCGGGAGACCCTGTCGGACGCGGAGGCGCTTCACGAGCGCTTTGTGGAGGAGGGAGCGCGCCTCCTTTCGGATAAAAAATTTCAACTAATAGCAGGGGAGAGGCGGCTGAAAGCGGCCAAGATGGCCGGCCAGGAAACGGTTCCCGCTTACTTGCGCAAGGCTGACGATCAGGAAATGCTGGAGATTTCGCTGATCGAAAATATTCAGCGGGAAAACCTTAATGCCATGGAAATAGCCATCAACTATCAAAGGCTGATCGATGAGTGCGAGCTTACACAGGATGCTCTTTCCAACCGCCTTGGTAAGCAGCGCTCAACGGTAACCAACTACCTGCGTCTTTTAAAATTACCGCCCGACATACAGGTTGGGATCAAAACCAAACAGATCGGCATGGGGCACGCAAGGGCCCTTATCAATGTAGAGGATGCGGACATCCAGTTGGATATCTTCAACCAGATTGTTAAAAAGGGACTGTCCGTTAGAAAAACGGAAGAGCTCGTCAAAAAATACAACGAACAAGGGGCTGGTGAAAAGCAAAAGACGCAGGGCAATAATGACAAATTACCCCCTTCCTTCCAGCGGGTACAGGATCAACTCGCAACCCATTTTAGTACCAGGGTACGTGTGAAGCGAAAAAAGAATCAATCCGGTGAAATCATTATCAATTACCAATCCGATGAAGACCTCAACCGGATTCTGGATATTCTTGAAAACAAGTGAGAAATTTGGTTGGTATGCTAATAAAGTGTGCAGCACTTCTTATGCTGCTCACAGCAATAGGGCTCTCTTCTGCTGCCCAGGACACCGTTCGTCCACAAGCACCTGACACGAACACACAAGCCGCCACGGACACTACATTACCGGATCAACCATTTTTCGACAAAAGGGATCATTCACCTCTAAAGGCAGGCTTATTTTCAATGGCACTGCCGGGCCTTGGGCAGGTTTACAACCAAAAATACTGGAAGTTACCCATCATCTATGTAGCTTTTGG
>PXTV01000176.1 GCA_003022985.1 Bacteroidetes bacterium SW_11_45_7
CAAACACCGCACCCTACGCATGAAGCACGTACGATGCTTTGCCCGCGCTGTGCATACCAACGCACATCGATGCCCATTTCGCAATACGTTGAACAGTTACCGCAGGAGATGCACTGGCCGCCATTGGTTGTGATGCGAAAGCGTGAGAAGAACTTCTGCTGAAGACCCAGAATAGCGGCCATAGGGCATCCGAAACGGCACCAAACGCGCGAGCCGAGGAGGGGATAGAAACCAACGCCCACAACACCCGAAAACACTGCACCAATATAGAACCCGTACCATTGGGAGAAGCTTTGGGAAAAGCCACCGAGTAGAGCGCCTTCTGTATAGGAATTGGCCCAAAGCATCATGGTCAAAACAGTGATGATAAGAAGAACGCCATGAACCATCCACCGCTCGATGCGCCAGGCTTTTAACGATTTATCGGATAAATGGCGGAACGGATCGCCAGCCGTTTCAGCTAATCCTCCGCAACCGCAGACCCAGGAGCAGTACCAGCGCTTGCCGTAAAAGTAAGTGAGAACAGGTGTGCCAATAAATGTTAACATAGCACCCCAAAAGATCATAAAAATGCCTAACCCCCCACCACCGGAAGTAATTTGGTCAATTTTTGACGGGAACAGGTAAGTGTATTCCAAAGGCCAGAAGTAATGGAAATAAAACTCCGGCTGGTTGAACATGTAGAGCAGGTTTGGAATGATGAAAGCAAATGCCGTTTGAAAAAACATCACAGAAATGGTGCGAATCACCTGGTAGGTACTGTGCCTGTTTTTAGCAATATAGCGCAGCCCCATCACGAGAATAGCAGCTGTATAAAATGTGCCATACACGAACCATTGATTTGCATTTTCACCTCTGATAATCCGGCTAAAAGGATCCATCATACGCATCAGCCCTTCCAGCATGCCGGGGAACCAGTAAATCAATACATAGAAACCTGTAAATACAATGCCGAGTATCCAGCCAATGGCACCTCGGTTCCGGACCCCCCAGAACATGTTGTGCTTATTATCGATGCCTGGCGGGCGCTTCATGTGGCTGTGCCAGAAATAAATGCTCGGATTAAGCCTAATAGCCCAATGCCGGTTAACACAAGACCGGTCTTTTCCGTATTATCCAATTCGTGACCTTTTGCGCTAAATGAAAGGTCTGTATCTTGTTGTGCCATAAGGATCGATTAGCAATTACCAATAAATGAGTTGACGGTCATTAGCCGTTAGCTATTAGCTACCGCTGTTTCATGACCTGATTTCTGTATCCCCTCACAACTCATTAATGCATCAACACCGATTGTCTGTTTACCCAAAGATTTTCTGCCATAGTTTGCGCTTGGGTTTTAGCTCGATTTCTTGTCCCGGATTTTGCTCGTTGAATTGCCGCACTAGATCGTGCTCATAACTATTCCGGAATTCGGGGTCGAAATTGGCCGCCTTGATATTCTGCAACACCTCACGAATATGGGCCCCCTCTTTCAGCCATTTGTCGCACACATGGTGGCGATAACGGACGCCCAAAAGATCAAAGCCAATCACTTGACCTGTTTCCTCATCATAATCGATCCTGATGAGTTTATCCCTTTCCTTGTCCTGGGTTAGTAATGACTTCACACCTTCCTTGGGCGTATTCGTAATTGTGCCATATACCTGGTATTCAATATCCAGGAACTTGGCGGAATTGAACCAAACACCCGGATTGTATTCAACCGGATCATCCACCAGGTTGTGCGCTAATGTTTCCCCTTGTATGCGCCCCGTGTACCAAACCTGCTCAACGGGCGGCCTGCCGGGGAGCGGGTCGCGAAATTGGGCACAATCGCCCGCTGCATAAATATCCGGTTGGCTGGTTTGGAAATGGCGGTCGATCATAATGCCTTTTTGGGTCTCCACGCCAGCTTTTTCGGCTAAATACAAGTCGGGGTGAACCCCTACAGCTAAGCCAATCCATTGACAAGGCACTTCATCACCGTCTGTGGTTTTGACTGCGCGGGCACGTTTGTTCTCATCGCCAAGAATCTCCGTAATCTCCGTTTGAAGGCGTAACGCAATCCCGTGCTCGCGGATCTTATCAGCAACCATCTCGCCCTCTTCTTGCGGGAACACGTTGCCCCAGTAAACCTCTTCCCGAACGATCATGGTTATAGGAATATCGCGGGAGTGGAGCATTTCAGCCAGCTCAATGCCAATCAACCCCCCTCCAACAATCACTGCCCTGTTGATTTCTTTCGTTGTTTGCTCCATCAATTGGAGGTCCTGGAGACTGTAAAAGCCCTGTACGCCATGCAAATCCTGGCCCGGCCATCCCAACTTGTTCGATTTGGAGCCGGTGGCCAGCACCAGCTTATCGTAATGGATTTTTTTGTCATTGTCCAGCCACACGTATTTCCCATTGGCATCCACGTCCCGGACAAAGGCCCGCACAAGGTTGATGCGGTTTTTCTCCCAAAACCAATCTTCATAGGGTTTGGTGTTTTCATAGGTCAAATCCCCCATGTAGATATACATAAGGGCAGTCCGTGCATAGAAGTAATCCGTTTCGGATGAGATGACCGTTATCTTATGATCGCTCATCTTGCGCACAAAACGGGCGCAAGTGATGCCGGCTATGCCGTTCCCTACGATGACTATATGCATGCGAATCCCGTTTTGTTCAAAATAGCGCTGTTTTCAGTTCTATATCTGTCCTTTAGCAGACAATTCACGATCAATTTAGGAATCTCATTTGGAAACTAAAGAGGAAAAGAGGGGATTTTGATTCAATTGTTAAAGAGTTGTGACATTTTAGGAATTTGCATGCAACGTTGATTGCGTTACTTTACAAAGTCTTGACGGTACAAAAGTTGTAAATTCAATGCGAGCAATTTAAAAGCTGTATGATGCGTATCAAGTTAGTATTATTCCTATCTATCCTATGCGGAAGTTTGTTTTCATCGGTTGCTCAGGAGAACGGATTAGAGGCTTGGTTTCAGAAAACGGATCAGTTCCTGAAAAAGTATGTTGATGATGGGCTTATCCGCTATCGTGCTATCAGTGAGAATCCTTCCGAGCTCATGCAGCTTACACACGCCATTGAAAATGTTGACTTATCTAAAAAAGATGTGGCAACGCGCAAGGCCTTTTGGATCAATGCCTACAATCTGACTGTGATAGATGCTGTCATGACGAATTATCCGGTCTCTTCACCCCTGGATATAGATGGGTTTTTCGCTGAGGAAAAACACAAGATGGCGGGGGAATGGGTGACACTGGATGAGATTGAAAAAAAGAAGTTGGTGGATGAGCTAAACGAAGAGCGCGTTCACTTTGTACTGGTCTGTGCGGCTAAAGGTTGCCCACCCATCATGAAAGGGGCCTACATGCCTGAGAAGATCGATCAACAACTCGAGGAACAAACAAGAGCAGCCCTGAATAATCCTGATTTTATTCGTGTTGATCATAATAAAGAGAAAGTCGCACTTTCTAAAATTTTTCAATGGTACAAAAAAGATTTTACACAGGAAGCAAATTCCTTGCGTGATTATGTGAGTAGTTACCGTAACGAAAGCCCACTCCCTTCTAATTATCGGATTACCTACTACGAATACGATTGGTCGCTGAATGCAAAAAAAAAGTAGGTGACCAAACGGATATTCCCCCATGGCCGGGGACAGAAGAAGCACGCCCGAGTAGTCAGTCCAACAGCTCTCTTGACCAATCCTTCCTGAAAACCTATACGCCTTCTGCCCTCTTGCAAAAGGGCGAGTGGCAGATTAAACTCTTCAGCAACATATTGGTGCCGACCTGTTTTTTCAGGGAGTTAAAATAGGTGATACAGACGATAGCCCTCTGCAAATGTTCAATTTTCGGGAAGATACGTTAACAAGACGAGCTTTTACGCATGCCGGCCCCAGGATCAAGCTCTCGCCATTTCCACGAAAAGCAGAGGGTTTCTCCATTCAAAGCTCCCTCATGATACCTATTGTTAAGGATCTCGACAACAGCGAAGGCAATGGGCGCCCCTTTCTGGATTACGACAGCCACGTTTGGTTAACGCAGCTCTTTTACGATCTGCCGATCAACGATTGGCTCCAGTTGTTTTTTGAAAGCGATGTGTATCTATACGTTCAGCGCGATTTTTCATCCGGTGACGGCACATTTGTGGAAAATCCCTACAGCGCCTTTGCCAACTTCTACCCTACCGATCGATGGACAGTATATACAAATGCACAGTTCACACCCACTTATGGGGGCCAGCCATTTTCTTCATATTTTGTACAAACCGGCATTGGTATGAAGTACCAGATCATTGAGGGATTTGAGGCCGAAATCCTTTATACAAACTTCGTCCACGGTTTTAATGCCGGTGCCGGGCAAACGTTTAATGTGGGAGTGAGGGTTGTGAGATAGGATTTATCTAAATAATGAATCCATTAGTTAATTTAATTTTTTATTGATTATTACATTACATTTATAATAAGATCTTGATTTGGAAAAAATCTAATTCAAATATTATGGAAATATCTTCATTGACAATCAAGCTTATTTTCATCTTAATACCAGGTGCAATTAGCACATTGATCTTTGAAAAACTAACCATAAGACATAATAGATTAACACCATTCAAATTTATTATTCATTCGATAATATTTGGGGCGTTTTCTTATGTTATTTTACAGCTCATTTTTAATCTAATTGAGGTTCTATCATCTATTAACAATGGTAATGCTAATTTTATGGTGCTAGAAACATTTGATAAAATTAGTGCTACGAAAAAAATTCCTTACACAGAGGTTATATGGGCAAGTTTAATTTCTGTTATTCAAGGAGCTGTCATCACAAAACTCGATCATTATAAGACTATTAACAAATTAGCTAATAAGCTGAGTATCTCAAACAAATATGGAGACGAAAACTTATTTTCTTATTTTAATAATTCACCATACACAAGTTGGGTATATATAAGAGATATAAGCAATGGACTAACCTATTTTGGTTGGGTGGAGGCTTTTTCAGAAACTCATCAATTTAAATAAATTGTGCTTAGTGATGTAACTGTTTACAACTATCCAGATAGTCAACTTCTTTATGAACTTAACAAAATATACTTATGTTTTCCAAGTGATGATATTAGAATAGAACACGCCAAAATCAATTCATAAAATGGGAGAAAAAGGGAACAACAAATCAAAGCCACTTAAGGAAGGCAAATTGAAAAATAATCAGACTAAGCCAAAGCCAGAGATTAAGAAAGAGAACGTATCGAAACCTCCACCTGCTAAACCAAAAAAGGAATAACTTATAACAATTTATTATGCCTGCAGGTGTACTTAGTTAACGGCAAAGCCACAAGTTTTGATGTGGATACACCTCTCATTTGTTCATTAGTTGACCAATGGCGTCCAAAAACTGATTGGCAACATCATCTATGAGCTTGTCTAACTGTTTGGCGGCTTTTTCGTTAATAGCCCAACACTCATTTTGCTTATGTGTGTACGATGTGCGTGAGCAACTCACTCCTTCACCAACTTCCGCTCCACAACACCCTCTGCCGTTTGCAGCTTGGGGAAGTAGCACTGGCGAAAAATAGAGATATATTAAATAGCATTAACAAGCTAATTTGAATCCTTCTGCATCTCGTTTTCAATAGCACTGATCATTTCTTCTACCGGCTCAAATAAGGGCTTTACATCATCAGGGCCGTATTCTACAAGATTTTCATAATCCCCTTTTTGGCACAAGTCGAAAAGTTGAGCAAACAGCTTGCCATGCTTTTGTCAAGCTTCCCGGTTCTGACAAAATACCAAGAGAGCTGGCTTTTCACTGCCGAATGCGATTTGGTTTTGATGTTGTTCACAACAAGAAGGGCGTTGACTGCATAAAATGCCGCATAATACAATCGATTGAGAGCTGAATTCCAATAGCCATGATCCGCTAAAACCCTGGCAGCGTCAAGGGTTTTTTGAGCTGAAGCAATTCGGTACTTTGCATATTCTTTTCGCTCTTCAAACGTCATAGGTGGACGCCTTCCTCAACGACATTATGGTAAAAAGGCGTGATCCGCTTATTCTTATGCCAGTCCTCTTTGGAATAGACGAATATCGATAGCGGCTCGCCCGT